>CAJUFM010000014.1:0-46110 GCA_910585745.1 uncultured Eubacterium sp.
TTATTCTTATCAGAAAAGTCTAACTTCCATAGACACAAGATTTTTTACAGCCTCGTTTTCCTTGTCAATAATCCCCAATTTCCAAATTGATGCCCCGGAAAATAATTCTTTCACCTCCTCTGCGGCAGAATCATACATATCCGTATATAGTTTGTGCGAATTTCGCCAATCCTTAAGGAGTGGCTGGCATCTTTAAATCATTCGATTACATCCAGCTGATCCAACAGCTGTTGCATGGTGTAGTTCTTATACAGATCGGTTTCCTATAATTATATATATTAATTGAGAGAGGTCATTTCCTCTCTCAATTTGTCAACAAATTCAACTATACAATAATTCCGTAACGATCCCTCCCCTCATTCTGTCATTTTCTGCTTCCATTTATCGATCGCCTCATATCCTCGTCTCTCCGCTTCACTATAGGCATTTCGAAAGTTCTCAAGCACTCCGGATGCATGGTAATGGGAGGGGACTGATGGATCCACGCCCTCAGCCGTAACCTGGCTGTTATCATAATAGTACACTTTAATATCAGGGGAAATCTTATAGGAGCCATTATAATATGTGGCATGGACGCTGACATTATACACCTGATACCGGAGATTTCCTTCTCCCAGGTCACAAACCGTAACTCCCAGTTCCGTGATCCGGTCCCGGTCGTATTCATCTACCTCCAGGTCACTCACATTTTCAAAGTCCCTGCGTAAAGCGGTCTCTGCTTGCTGGTAAATTTCTTTGTAAAAGAATTTATCCTGACTGTAATTGTTCCACAAACTATATATGATAAACAAAGCAAGGATTCCGCCGATTATCTCGAATAGTTTATTGAGAACCTTTCCGCTGGTTGTTTCATCATTCTTGTTTTCTGCCATTATATGTCCTCCTTTTTTTATGGGTTAAATAACAGGATCAGCGGGCCCTATAGAAAGTTCCTTCATTCCCTGTCTGGTGTCCCTTTACGTCATATGAGATCATGGAAAAGCCATCCTGTAGATAGTCAGAAGTGGTAATAATGTCTTTAAATTCTATGCGGGATTTGTTGTATACCTCCAGACGTATACTATAATTGTCGTTGAACTTGTTATGTTCAAACCTTAACAGGCGGTACGGTGTTCCGTTAAATTCGCCGGAAGTAATGTTTATCGTTTTTTCACCGTTTGACCATTTGCCACAGAATGTATGAAAAAAATCGAGTTCGATCTCTCCCTGGTAAGGGGCGGTTATGCTGTCGTCAAGTTCCTGCATGGAACAGGAGGCTTTGTATTTCTTTCCGTTTTCTTTGGCAGAAATATGCAGGACATTTTCACGCTCATATATGTTTAACAGGCAATCTGGAAATTGAGCTGCTTCGATGGTTCCATTGTACCAGTCGGTACTGTCAAAATATTTTCTTAGTGATTTATCCTTAAATTTGTATCCGTGCCGGGCATAAATTTCATTTCTTGCAAGGCGTAGCTGCTTTTTATTTAAATGCTTAAGGTCCTCATTTTTCAGATATCTCAGGTTGCTGTCTTTTATAATATATTCAGAATCATTGTCATCCGGCGGGGTGCTGTCTGGATTGTCATGCACCTGGAAATAGGTTTCCAGATCGATATACATGGCTGGGCGGACGCCCATTTTCATCATGTCGGAGTAACTGCTATGCCAGGTTACTTCACCGTTTGTTTTAATATAGTCCAGGCATTCCTCATCGGAATAGGAGGAACGGAGCCACCAATCCCCGCCGCCCATATTGTTTGTATAAGCGCCCTGCATTTCCGCATATTCTGTATTTTCGCATTGGCGTTTCGAATCATCATAAAATCCATAGTCTTCATTCCAGACGTCTTCTGCGCTGAGAAGAAAGAGCTTGTCCTTTGTTTTACCACTTTGCCCCGGAGTAGATATTTTTTTACTGAGGATCGCGCTGCGTTCCTGTTTTGAAAAGGCAGTAGAGTAAAAGGCGCTGTTCAGCCAGCTCCTGAGTGTAGATACTTTCCACTCCGTAGAGCCGTCTGCAGAATCAAAATACTGGGCGTCAAGATTATATCTGGAGAGGATTAGTGCAGTTTTCCCGTCTGTTTTGAGAACAAGCCACTCGATGGATTCTTTCTCTTCATCGTCGCTCTGATAATAATTTCCGAAGGGAAGTGTGTTCCATGTCACCTTGCCGTTTTCATCCACAGAAGGGTTGTTGACGGTGGGTACCCAGGTAGGTTCTGGTTTAGGGACTGGGGTGGGCGATGCGGTAATGCCCAGTGGTTCGGGAGTTTTTACCGGCGTCTGGGTTTCCGTACTAATAGATGACAGGGAAGCAGGGGTGTTAGGCGGGGTCTGTCCGGCGCCTTCTCCGGCGCAGCCGGTTAGTGTGGCCGCAGTCAATACAAATGCTGTCAGTAAAAAAATTATTTTTTTCATGTTTTTCCTCCATTCGCAAGGTGAAGGCAATTCATCTTTGCCTTTCGTATCATTTTTTAGTGTGCTATCGTTTTTTTCTTTGATAGCCGCTGGTATATTATAATGTATTAAGTATAGCAGGAGAGATAGACAGATTTTGTCCTTTGGAATAAAAAAATAGAAAGTTTAGAAATTCTAATGTGATCGATATTTCCTCTCAATCCGCAAATATGCGGTCATCAGCCCGATGCCCCAAAGTATGACTGCAATTATTATTAAAATAAAGTATGGGGAATTTGGTTCTAAAAATATAAAAGGAACGCAGACGATTTCAAATACGCCTAGAGAAAGAGAATGGGGTTTAAAAAGAAGAAAGAAAACACGTATCTCGACTTATACCCCTGTTTGTGGTATCATTATAGTACTTGTACTATAAAACACAGGAAGGGGTATTTTCTATGGAAGATACGTCTAAAAATAAATGGAACAAAAAAACTTCAAAAAGTGTCAGCATCGCCCTGCTTGCCCACGTGGATGCGGGAAAGACTACCTTATCAGAGGCGTTGCTCTATGCCTGCGGTGCGATACGAAAAGCCGGCCGGGTAGATCATCAGGATACTTTTCTGGATACGGATATCCACGAACGTCAGAGGGGTATCACGATCTTTTCCAAACAGGCGAGAATGGTCTGGGGAGATACAGAGATCACCCTTTTGGATACGCCGGGACATGTGGATTTTTCTGCAGAGATGGAGAGGACATTGCAGGTAGTGGATTATGCAGTGCTGGTGATCAGTGGGACGGATGGTGTCCAGGGGCACACAGAGACGCTGTGGAAACTCTTGGAGCATTATCAGATCCCTGTTTTTTTGTTTGTAAATAAGATGGATCTTCCAGGAACAGACAGGCAGCAGCTGATGGATGAGCTGAAGTTAAAGCTTTCCTCCGGCTGTGTTGATTTCACAGATACGGGATCCATGGAATTTATGGAAGAAGCTGCCCTGTGTGATGAGGCGCTCCTGGAGAAATATCTGGATCGGGGCGCGCTGGATCTCCCAGAGGATCTTCCTTCTCTGATCTCCCAGAGAAAGCTTTTTCCCTGCTGTTTTGGATCGGCGCTGCGGCAGGAGGGAACAGAAGAACTGCTGGATACAATTCATGAATACTCTACATATGTAGAAAGAAAAAAGGAATTTGGTGCCAGGGTTTTTAAGATATCCAGGGATGCCCAGGGCAGCCGGCTCACCCACTTAAAGATAACAGGGGGAAATCTCCGGGTGAAAGAGGTGCTGGGAGAGGGGGAGAAAGTAAACCAGATCCGACTCTATTCCGGAGAAAAGTACGAAACTGCTGATGAAGTGGGAGCCGGAGAGATCTGTGCGGTGACGGGGTTGAGCCATACCTACCCGGGCCAGGGACTTGGAACTGAACCAGATCTTGCCGGGGAACAGCTGGAACCAGTTCTCCGCTATTCCATTCTGTTTCCAGAGGGTACAGATATGACGATGGCGGCAGGAAAACTCCGCCAGCTGGAGGAGGAAGATCCCAAACTTCATCTGTGCTGGGACGAGAAACTGCAGCAGATGTTTATTCAGCCTATGGGAGAGGTACAGCTGGAAATTTTAAAGGAAATTCTTGCAGAACGTTTTGGGTTGGAGGCAGAGTTCGGAGAGGGAAATATTCTTTATAAGGAGACCATACAGGACGTAGTGGAGGGAGTGGGACATTTTGAGCCGCTGCGTCATTATGCTGAAGTACATCTTCTGATGGAACCGCTGCCGCCGGGGAGCGGAATTGTGATCGGGGCGGACTGCAGCGAGGACAAGCTGGATCTGAACTGGCAGCGGCTGGTGATGACCCATCTGAAAGAAAAAGAATTTGCCGGAGTATTGACCGGATCTCCCATCACGGATATCAGGATCACGCTGGCAGCAGGACGTGCCCATCTCAAGCACACAGAGGGCGGGGATTTCCGGCAGGCGACGTACCGGGCTGTGCGTCAGGGGCTGATGCAGGCGAAGAGTGTTCTTTTGGAACCCTGCTATGAGTTCAGGATGGAGCTGCCCACAGAAAATGTCGGACGTGCCATGACGGATATTAAGCGGATGAGCGGAGAGTTTGAGGTACTGCCGGAACAGGCGGGCATGTCGGTACTGACAGGAATCTGCCCGGTGGCGGCCATGAAGGATTATCCGGTAGAATTTGCCTCCTATACAAAAGGGCGGGGGCATATGAGCTGTATGCCTGCCGGTTATCAACCCTGTCATAATGAAACGGAAGTCAGGGAGAAGATTGGCTACAATGCGGAGACAGATGTGGAAAATACACCGGACTCTGTGTTCTGCGCCCATGGATCCGGTTATGTAGTCAGATGGAATGAAGTGCCGGAGCATATGCATCTGGAGAGTGTACTGGCATCCGCCAGGAGACAGGGCGGTGAAAACCAGCAGCAGGATATGGCGAGGGGGACAAAGGGAAATCCCTCTGCGGATTCCAGGGATTTTTATGCTGAGGAAAAAGAACTCCAGGTGATCTTTGAGAGGACTTACGGCGCGGTGAAGCCTAAGGCACCAGATGCCGGATCCAAGGTGATCCGGGCAAAGGAAGAGAAAAAGAAGGTACAGATCCGGGAGAGAAAGCCGGTGGAGGAGTATGTGCTGGTGGACGGTTACAATATTATATTTGCCTGGGAGGACCTGAAAGAGCTCTCCCGTGTCAACATGGATGCTGCGAGGATGAAACTGATGGATATCATGTGCAATTACCAGGGATATACCGGCTGTCATCTGATCCTTGTTTTTGATGCTTATAAGGTAAAAGGAAATCCCGGCAGCGTGGAGCAGTTTCACAATATCAGTGTCGTATACACCAGGGAGGCAGAAACTGCGGACATGTATATTGAAAAGACAACAAAGCGCATTGCCGGGAAACACCGGGTGCGGGTGGCAACCTCCGACGGCATGGAACAGATGATCATTCTGGGACATGGCGCGACGAGAATGTCAGCTGCCGCATTTCGGGAAGAAGTTCAGAGGGTAAGCTCCTTCCCGGCTAAATGATAGAAAGAAGAGGGGCCGAATGATTGAAAGTATGAACAACACCCAGGTCAAACGAATTGGGAAACTGAAGAAAAGTTCCCGGTTCCGCAGGCAGGAAAAAGTCTTTATTGCGGAAGGATTCAAAATGGCGGCGGAAGGGCTGGCTCACGGACTTGTTCAGACCATGTACGTGGCAGAGTCCGCAGGAGAGGAATATTTTTCAAAGTTATCCCATACAATAGGAAAAGAGAAAATAGAATGGGTGTCTGACGCTGTTTTCCGGCAGTTATCCGATACTGCTGCCCCTCAGGGAGTCCTTGCTGTGATCCGCATGCCGGAATATGACCGGGAAAAAATCCTGGAAGGAGCGGCGCTGGTATGTCTGGAGGATATCCAGGATCCAGGAAATCTGGGAACCATTATGAGAACGGCGGAGGGAGCCGGGATGAGCGGAGTGGTATTGTCCAAGGGCTGCGTGGACCTGTTTAATCCGAAAGTGGTACGCGCAACGATGGGCGCGCTGTACCGGATGCCCTATTATATTACAGAGAACATGTCTACAGAAGTAGAATATTTGAGGGGTCAAGGTTTTCAGATAGCGGCTGCAAGACTGGATGCCGAACTGGACTATACTCATGCCGACTACCTTGGAAAAACAGGTTTATTGATTGGAAATGAGGCCAGGGGGCTCTGTCCAGAAACTGCAGAGAAAGCTGATGTGGGGGTGAAGATTCCTATGGAGGGACAGCTGGAGTCATTGAATGCTGCGGTTTCAGCGGCCCTGCTTATGTATGAGGTACACCGGCAGCAGGAGACACTAAAAAAGTAATTGCATAAAAGAAAAAAATATAGTAAAATAAAAGGGGTATCATTTTATTTTCTAATAAAGGAGGCAATGAATATGAGTGCCAGTATTGTGTGGCTGATCATTCTCGCTGTCATGATCGTTATAGAGATCGCTACCCTTGGGCTGACGACGATCTGGTTTGGGATCGGTGCCATTGGTGCAGCAGTCGTTTCCTGGCTGGGATACGGAATATGGGTACAGCTTGGTATTTTTGCCGTGTTATCTGTGATAGCCATGGCCTTGTGCCGGCCTTTTGCTGTCAAATATCTGAATAAGGAAAAGGAAAAGACCAATATTGATGAAGTTGTTGGCAAAACGGCGGTTGTTTCCAAATTGATCAACAACGAGATGGCGACAGGGGAAGTCAAATTAAATGGTATGGACTGGACAGCCAGAAGTGAGGACGGAAGTTTGATCGAAGAAGGAAGACGGGTTACAGTAGTATCTGTCCAGGGTGTAAAATTAATTGTAAAGTAACTGCGCCGCAGGCGTAAGTAAACCATAGATACATATATGGTTTGAGAAAGGAACAGGTGAAAGATTATGGGAGATTCAGGAGCAGGATTTGAGATCAGCGGAGGTCTGGTGATTGGTATTGTTCTGGTGGTGATCGTGCTGATCATACTGGCATCGTGCATTAATATTGTGCCTCAGGCTCACGCATATATTATTGAGCGTCTTGGAGGATATCTGGGTACATGGTCGGTAGGCATTCATTTCAAACTTCCTATTTTGGACCGTGTGGCAAGGAAGGTCAACCTGAAAGAGCAGGTGATGGATTTTGCACCGCAGCCGGTGATCACAAAGGATAATGTTACGATGCAGATTGACACCGTCGTATTTTTCCAGATCACAGATCCAAAGCTGTTTACTTATGGAGTGGAAAATCCGATCATGGCGATTGAAAACCTGACAGCTACCACCCTTCGTAATATTATTGGAGATCTGGAACTTGACCAGACACTGACATCGAGAGAGACCATTAATACCCACATGAGATCCAGTCTGGATATCGCTACAGATCCCTGGGGGATCAAGGTTAACCGTGTGGAACTGAAAAATATCATTCCGCCGAGAGAAATCCAGGATTCCATGGAGAAGCAGATGAAGGCGGAGCGTGAGAGACGTGAGTCTATCCTTCGTGCAGAAGGTGAGAAAAAGTCTACGGTGCTTGTGGCAGAGGGTAAAAAAGAATCTGCGATCCTGGAAGCAGAAGCAGAGAAGGAAGCAGCAATTCTGCGCGCCGAGGCGAAGAGGGAAGCAATGATCCGTGAAGCAGAGGGTCGTGCCCAGGCGATCGAGACAGTGCAGAAGGCGACTGCCGAGGGTATTCGTTATCTGAATGAAGCAGCGCCATCCCAAGGCGTTCTTACGATCAAGAGCCTGGAAGCTTTTGAGAAAGCAGCGGATGGAAAGGCTACAAAGATCATTATTCCATCAGAGATCCAGGGTGTGGCAGGGCTTGCAAGATCATTGGTGGAAAGCGTAAAGGAGAACTAAGGATTCAGTAGATGATCCTGTATTTTGTCTGTCGGACAGTAGTAGCAGCGTGACCGGCTTTCATAGAATGGATAAAAAGAGGGAATTCTTTTGTCCGGGGAGGACAGATGAAAACCCTCTTTCATACATCATAGACGTTCGCCGTCGAGATAGGATAAGGAGGAAGAATCGTGGATTTAAAAGAGAAAAATTTTTTGACATTAAAAGATTTTACACCAGAGGAAATTACATATTTTCTTGATCTGTCAGAGGAATTGAAGGATAAAAAACGCAGGGGCATCCCCCACCGGGAGCTGGAGGGAAAAAACATTGCCCTGATTTTTGAAAAGACCAGTACCAGAACCCGCTGTTCTTTTGAGGTGGCCGCCCATGATCTGGGAATGGGAGTGACTTATCTGGATCCCCAGGGTTCTCAGATTGGAAAGAAAGAGAGCATCGCGGATACCGCCCGGGTGCTCGGCAGAATGTTTGACGGCATAGAATACCGCGGATACGGGCAGGAGATCGTGGAGGAACTGGCACGGTATGCCGGGGTTCCGGTTTGGAATGGCCTGACCAATGAGTATCATCCCACCCAGATGCTGGCAGATCTTTTGACCATCCGGGAAAAGTTTGGCACCTTAAAGGGGATCAAGCTTGTTTATATGGGAGATGCCCGTTATAATATGGGGAATTCCCTTATGATCGCCTGCGCCAAAATGGGGATGGATTTTGTAGCCTGTGCGCCAAAGGAATATTTTCCTGAGAAAGAGCTGGTGTCACAGTGTCAGAATTATGCCAAGGAAAGCGGAGCTTCCATTACGCTGACAGAAGATGTGATGGAGGGAACGAAGGATGCGGATGTACTTTACACGGATGTGTGGGTTTCCATGGGAGAACCGGATGAGGTGTGGGAGGAGAGGATTCATGCCCTCTCTCCTTATCAGATCAATGCCAAAGTGATGGCAAATGCAAAGGAGACAGCGGTATTTATGCATTGTCTGCCGGCGTTCCATGATCTGAAGACGAAGATTGGAAAAGAGATTCATGATAAATACGGCCTCACGGAAATGGAAGTGACCGATGAGGTATTTGAAAAGTATGCAGACGTGGTATTTGAAGAGGCAGAAAACCGGATGCATACGATAAAAGCAGTGATGTATGCAACCTTAAAATAAGCAGATGTATAAAGGAAAAGGAGGGCCAATATGGATAACAACCTTGATTTGGGATATAGACATGATTGGATACAGAAAATGGCGGATGTGTGTGAAGCCAGCAGCACGATTGACTCTACTTTATTTGATAAATATGAGGTAAAACGCGGACTCAGAGACCTGAACGGCCAGGGTGTCCTGACGGGACTTACAGAGGTTTCGGAGATCCGTTCTTATACAGTAGTTGACCATGAGATGGTGCCCTGTGAGGGAAAGCTTTTTTATCAGGGGATTGATATCGAAGAGATCGTGGGAGGATTTCTTCAGGAAAAACGCTTCGGCTATGAAGAGGTGGTATACCTGCTTCTCTTTGGTGATCTTCCCACAGAGAGCCAGCTCGAAGACCTCAAAGATGTGCTTGCAGAATACCGTAAAAGTCTTCCTACCAGTTTTGTGAGGGATATAATTATGAAGGCGCCCAGTGCGGACCTGATGAATACACTGGGAAGAAGCGTTCTGACTCTTTATTCTTATGATGAAAAGGCAGATGATACTTCGACAGAGAATGTACTGCGCCAGTGTCTTGAACTGGTGGCGCTTCTGCCGATGTTCGCTGTCTATGGCTATCAGGCGGCGAATTATTTTCATGAGGGCAGCAGCTTTTTCCTGCACCCGCCCAAAAAAGAATATTCCACAGCGGAAAATATTTTACATATGCTCCGCCCGGACAGTCAGTTTTCGCCCCTTGAGGCAAAGATCTTAGATATTGCCCTGGTACTCCACGCAGAGCATGGAGGAGGAAACAACTCTACTTTTACGGATCATGTAGTGACT
Source organism: uncultured Eubacterium sp. (assembly GCA_910585745.1). GTDB lineage: Bacteria > Bacillota > Clostridia > Lachnospirales > Lachnospiraceae > Eubacterium_F. Next base: position 9,735 of record CAJUFM010000014.1, read on the forward strand.
TCTTCCGGAACAGATACCTATGCGGCAATCTCTGCTTCCCTGGGATCCCTGAAAGGTCCCCGTCATGGCGGTGCCAACAAAAAGGTATCTCTGATGTTTGAGGATATGAAAAAGAATCTGGAAGACTGGGAAGATGAAAATGAGATCCGGACGTATCTGACAGCACTGTTGAACCGTCAGGCCTTTGACAAATCCGGATTGATCTATGGAATGGGGCATGCGGTATATTCCATCTCGGATCCCCGGGCAAAGACTTTCCGTCATTTTGTGCGGAAACTTTCCGAGGAGAAGAATATGATGGCAGAATACGCTCTTTATGAAAAAGTGGAGCGGCTGGCACCGGAAGTCATTGCCAATGAGCGTCATATCTATAAAGGAGTCAGTGCAAATATTGACTTTTACAGCGGGTTGGTATATAGTATGCTGGAGCTGCCGACAGAGCTGTACACTCCGATTTTTGCCATTGGACGAATTGCGGGCTGGAGTGCCCACCGTCTCGAAGAGCTTGTCAATGCAGGAAAGATCATACGTCCTGCATACAAAGCGGTTTGCCCTCACAAACCATATGTTCCGATGAGTGAAAGGAAAGAGGGCTGATGGATGAAAAACAGGTGCTCTGTGCCTGCAGTGCATACGAGCAGAAATTTTATCTGAATCCCAGATATGATTCCCTTCCGGCGGGAGTAAAAGAGGAATTAAAGATTCTGAGTGTTATGCTTACTACAGATGTAGGCGGCGTGTTCACCATGGAGTTTGAAGAGGATGGAACACTGTATCTGTCGACAACAGCCAAGGAGAACGACTTTTTTTATGACGAGATCGGAAGTTATCTGAAGATCAAACAGCTGCGCCAGGAACACGGAGAGCTTTTGGAGGGACTGGAGGAATATTACCGCAGTTTCTTTTTGTGACAGGTTTCACTCGGCAAGTTTGTGCGCCCACGCCCAAACTTGGTAAGAACTTTTAGTTCTTTGGTGCAAGAGGTGTGGGCAAATGAGGAGAAATATGAGATAAGAGGATGGACAGGATAGATGTTACTTGCGATAGATATTGGAAATACCAATCTTACCTTTGGGGTGTTTGAGGGAGAGGAACTTCGCTTCACTTTTCGTCTGACGACGAATCTTCCAAGAACCTCCAATGAATTTGGACAGGCCATCGGAGAAGCACTATTGAGACAGGGGATCAAAGAATTTCAGATTCAGGATGTGATCATTGCTTCTGTAGTTCCCAAGGTTATGTATTCTCTGGTAAGCGGGATTAAGAAATATTTTCACACTACACCCTATGTTGTGGGAAATGGTACCAAAACAGGGATTCATATCGCGGCTTCCAATCCGGGAGAGATCGGGGCGGACCGCATTGTGGATGCGGTAGGTGCCTATGAATTATACGGTGGACCAGTGATCGTTATCGATTATGGTACAGCTACTACCTATGATCTGGTGACTGGAGAGGGTGTGTTCGCCGCACGTGTTACCTGCCCGGGGATAAAGATCAGTGCCAGGGCGCTCTGGTCAAGTGCCGCACAGCTTCCGGAGATCGAGATAAAAAAACCAGATTCGATCCTTGCCAAAAATACCATAACCAGTATGCAGGCAGGACTGCTCTATGGAACCATTGGCCAGACGGAATATATCATCCGCAAAATGAAGGAAGAATCAGCCATTGAGAATATTAAAGTTGTGGCGACAGGAGGCCTCGGAAGAAGTATTTCAGAGGAGACGGAGCTGATCGATATTTATGATCCAAATCTTACTCTTCAGGGAACCCGTCTGATCTATGAAAAAACGAAGGCGGCAGAGAAGAAGAAAGGGAGTACCGATGAACCGGATGAGAGCAGATGAGCCATGGCGGATCGGAGATGTGATGGTGCCCGGAAAACTCATCCTGGCACCGATGGCAGGGGTAACGGACCTGCCTTTTCGTTTGTTGTGCAAAGAAAAGGGAGCAGATTTGATCTATACCGAGATGGTCAGCGCCAAGGGAATCTACTATAACAGTAAGAATACGGAAGCTCTTCTTGAGGTAAGGGAGGAAGAACGTCCGGTGGCACTGCAGCTCTTTGGATCGGATCCACAGATCATCAGCAGTATGGCGGCGAAGATCGAGGAGCGGAATTTTGACATTCTGGATATCAATATGGGATGTCCGGTGCCGAAGGTCGTCAATAATGGAGAGGGGTCTGCCCTCTTAAAAAATATCCCCCTGGCAGAGAAGATCATCCGGGAGACGGTGAAGGCAGTGCATAAGCCGGTGACGGTTAAATTCCGGAAGGGATTTCTGGATGGGGAAGAGCAGGCGGTGGATCTGGCGAAAGCGGCAGAGGCGGCGGGGGCGTCGGCTGTTGCCGTCCACGGAAGGACCAGGGAGCAATATTACAGCGGAAGGGCGGACTGGGACGTCATCCGCCGGGTGAAGGAAGCGGTGTCCATACCGGTGATCGGAAACGGAGATATCTTTACTGGCAGAGATGCGGAAAAGATGTTTATGGAGACAGGCTGTGATGCGTTGATGATCGGGCGGGGAGCCAGGGGAAATCCATGGATTTTTCCTCAGATCCGTCATTATCTGGAGACTGGCGGGGAACTTCCCAGGCCAGAACTGCCAGAGCTGGCACAGATGATCCTGCGCCATGCCAGGATGCAGACGGAATGGAAGGGAGAGTTCTATGGCATGCGGGAGATGAGGTCGCATTTTGCCTGGTACACTTCTGGATATCCCCATTCTGCTTCCATGCGGCGCAGGGTAAATGAAATTGAGACGATGGAGGATCTGGAGAGGTTGCTGGAGAGCTTCTGCAGGTGATTTAGGAAGCAGTATAAGAAAAATTTGTGTGAATTTGTATTCTCAGACCTTTCACATTTATATCAAAGTATGAACATCTTCTGTTCATACTTTTTTTCTATTCTAAATTCAGATACTAAATCCCAAACATCTTAATCAGAGAATATTAAAAATAAAATGTAGGAGGTTCCGCCAGTGAAAAAGAAAAGTAAGAAGTGGAAAATATGTGTGATCGGAGGGGCAGTCTGTGTCCTGGCAGCAGTCATGGTGTTTTTTCTGACCCGTGGAGGAAACAGCGCCATGGCAGAGGACCAGGTTCAGAAACAGAGCAGTATCTCCCTGGGGAAAATGGATCTGATAAAATCGGTCAGCGCCACGGGGACGATCGGCAGCAGCCAGAGCCGGACGGTGTCGGCAGAGGTAAATGGAGTGAAGGTAAAAAAGGTGTGTGTCAAGGCTGGAGATATGGTCCAAAAGGGAGACACCCTGGTACAGTTTGACGAGAGTGATCTAAAGAGGGCTTTGTCAGAGGCAGAGCAGTCCTTGAGTGATACCAGGGATGAAGCTGAAAGAAACCTGTCGTCCGCCAGAAAGCTGCTGTCAGAAGCGAAAGAATCATACGGTGAGGGAAAAGAGGAAGCAGCCACAAAGGTGGCGGAGACCAAAAAAGAGCTTCAGAGCGCTAAAAAGCAGGTTACAAAATTGAACGACCAGATTTCGGAAGAAAAGGATGTGGAGGCAAAGAAGCGCCTGCAGGAACAGCTTGCGAGGGCAGAAGAAGCGGCCAAGCAGGCAGAAAGCGCTTATGAGGCGGCAAAAGAGTCCCGGAAAAATGAAGAGAAGCAAAATAAAAACAGCGTGGAAAATGCAGAAAATGCCGTGAAGACAGCGCAGTCCAATAATAAAAAGAGCATCCGGGAAGCAGAAAAGCAGGTAGAAGATGCGTCTTCTACACTGGAAAAGTGTGCTGTAACAGCTCCCATTTCCGGAATTGTGACAGCGGTCGGTATCGAGGAAGGGGAACTCTACAATGGTAGTGATATGATCCAGATCGATGACGATAGCTCCTACGTGATCTCTACAACTGTAGATGAATATGACATCAGTAAAGTTAAGGAGGGACAGCGGGTGGCTGTATTGACAGAGGCGACCGGCGAGGATGAGATCCAGGGCGAGATCCGCTTTGTGGCTCCCACCACAGGAAGCAGTTCCCTGACCGGGGCGTCTTCCCAGTCTGCAGGGGGAACGGGGATGAGCAGCACTGCCTCATCCACCAGCAGCGGCTACGAGGTAAAGATCGATGTCAAAACAGAGGATGAGAGGCTTCGCATGGGGCTCACAGCGAAGTGCAGTATTATTTTGGAGGAAGTCCAGGACGTGTATGCTGTACCCTATGATGCGATCCACGAAAATTCAAATGGATCTTCGGTGGTATATGTCTCTGAAAAGACAGAGGAAGGAAAATCTTTCACGGAAATTCCGGTAGAAAAGGGAATGGAAAGTGATTATTATGTGGAGATCAGCGGAGATCAGTTAAGGGAGGGGATGCAGATCTTGATCCCGACCGATGCGGTGTCCGACAATTCTGACGAGAAGCCTGAAGAAAAAGAATTTGAAATGTTTGGCGGTGGAGCACGACCGGATGGCGGGGGAAGGGCGCAGATGAAAGAAAGACGAGGAAATGGAAGTGTGGGAAGCGCCAAGAATGGAAGTGTGGGAAGCGCTAAGAATGGAGGCGGAAATGTCAGATAAAAACAAGTGGGTGATCCATCTTAAAGATATTGTAAAGCGGTTTTATATCGGTCAGCCGAATGAACTCGAGATTTTACACAAGATTGATCTGAGCGTAGAGAAGGGGGAGTTTATCTCTATCGTGGGAGAATCCGGTTCTGGGAAAACCACACTGATGAATATAATAGGCGCTTTGGACCGGCCTACTGAGGGAGAATATTATCTGGAGGGAATGGATGTATGTTTGGCAAAGGATAAGAGGCTTTCAGAACTCAGGAATCAGAAAATAGGTTTTATTTTTCAAACTTATAATCTTATTGCGAGAACAACTGCGTTATCCAATGTAGAGCTTCCGATGCTGTATGCCGGAGTGTCAAAGGCGGAGCGGACAGCCAGGGCACAGGAGCTTCTGGCTATGGTAGGCATGGAAGACCGTATGCAGCACAGGCCGGATGAATTGTCCGGAGGACAGAAACAGCGGGTGGCGATCGCCCGCGCCATGGCAAATGATCCAGCGATCCTCCTTGCCGACGAGCCCACTGGTGCACTGGATTCCCAAACTGGCAGGACGATCATGGATATCTTTCACCGGCTGCACAAAGAGCAGGGAAAGACCATTGTGCTGATCACTCATTCCGGGGAACTGGCAGAGGAGACCAGTCGTGTTGTTACCCTCCGGGATGGAGAGGTGACGGGAATACGAAAAGGAGGTGCTGCATGCTGATACTTGAAAATATCAAGCTTGCCTTTGGGGCGCTGCGGGCCAATAAAATGCGTGGCTTTCTGACCATGTTAGGAATCATCATAGGAATTGGATCTGTTATCGCCATCATGACAGTGAGTTCTTCTCTCACCACATCCATTTCTGCCTCTTTTCAGGAAATGGGTGCTAACAATATCACGGTGGGTCTCAGGCAATCCGGTGAAGAGGAAGAGGTCAGGCAGAACGGAATGAAATTTGGCGCCTCCGGCCGAAGCAGCACAGTGGAGGAAGAGGACCGGATCACCGATGAGATGCTGGAAGCATTAACTGCACGTTTTCCGGATCAAATCGAAGCGGTTGCCATCAGTGAATCGGTGGCAGAGGGCGCAGTCAGGAAAGAAGACAGCACAGCGAATATATCCATTACAGGTATAAATGAGGACTATTTTGCCAGCAGCGATATAACCCTTTTAGCAGGCAGAAGGATTAAAAAGGCGGATCTGGAGGGAAGCAAAAAGGTGATCATGGTATCTGACAAGGTAGTGGACAATTTATTTGATGGCAAATACGAAGAGGTTCTAGGAAAAGAGATCAGTGTGGAGATCAATGGTGTTTATGTTTCCTACTACATTGCAGGTGTATACAAATATGAAGAAGATAGTTCCTTTTCCTCTGTTTCGGATGATGAGGTGGTCACATCAGCTTACATTCCTCTGTCCACGGGAAAAGAGCAGATCCATGGGGATGACGGATATGATCATTTTACTGTGGTCACAGCGGCAGGATTAACAAGTGTATCTGCCTTTGCCCAGGAGCTGGAAGACTTTTTCCTCCCATATTATGCGGCAAACGATGATTATGAGATCACTGCTTCTACGATGGAATCCATGACAGAATCTATGAATGACATGATCCAGACGGTATCAGCAGCCATTGCGTTTATTGCAGGAATTTCCCTGCTGGTAGGGGGAATTGGCGTAATGAACATCATGCTGGTATCCATTACAGAACGGACTCGGGAGATCGGCACCAGAAAGGCACTGGGGGCAAAGAATAGTTTTATACGTCTCCAGTTTATCATCGAATCGATGATCCTGTGCCTGGTAGGAGGGTGTCTTGGAATTCTTTTGGGATTTGGACTGGGAGCGGTGGCGGCAAAACTGCTGGGGTATTCTGCCTCCGCACCAGTGGCGGCGATTTTTACAGCCGTAGGATTTTCCATGACCATCGGGCTGTTTTTCGGATATTATCCGGCAAATAAGGCGGCAAAGCTGGATCCTATCGAAGCGCTGCGCTATGAATAAAAGAATCTTTACAAAAAAGAAAAGGCATGGTACACTGGTACTGTGCTTTTTTATCTGAGCTGAAAGCGGCATATCAGTTCAAAGAAAATTCTTTCGATATTCAGATTTTGTTCCCGGTCATATTTAATTCAACAGGCTTGAATCAATAGAAAAAAACAGTTGACAGTTTAGCAGCATTGGTGTAGTATATCTATATACAGAACAGATGTTCCGAAATGAAGTTCGATTACGATTATTATTTGGAGGATATTGAAATGATGGAAAAAGACCAGAATAAAGTGAAAGCATTGGAGTCTGCGATTGCGCAGATAGAGAAACAGTATGGAAAAGGCTCAGTGATGAAATTGGGCGATACCACATCACGAATGGGCGTTGAAGTAGTACCCACCGGTTCCCTCAGTCTTGATATCGCCTTGGGAGTCGGCGGTATTCCCAAGGGAAGGATCATTGAGGTCTATGGTCCTGAATCCAGTGGTAAGACCACCGTTGCCCTGCATATGGTGGCAGAAGTGCAGAAACGTGGAGGAATTGCGGGATTTATTGACGCAGAGCATGCGCTGGATCCCACCTATGCCCGGAATATCGGGGTGGATATCGATGAATTATACATATCCCAGCCGGATTGTGGTGAACAGGCGCTGGAGATCACTGAGACGATGGTACGCTCTGGCGCGGTTGATATTGTGATCGTGGACTCGGTGGCAGCCCTTGTGCCGAAAGCAGAGATCGATGGGGATATGGGAGACAGCCATGTAGGACTGCAGGCAAGGCTGATGAGCCAGGCGCTTAGGAAGCTTACGAGTGTTATAAATAAATCAAATTGTATTGTCATATTCATTAACCAGCTCCGGGAGAAAATTGGTGTTATGTTTGGTAATCCAGAGACTACCACAGGTGGCCGTGCCCTTAAATTTTATGCTTCGGTGCGCCTTGATGTCAGAAGAGTAGAGACTTTGAAACAGGGTGGTGAGATGATTGGTAACCACGTCCGGGTGAAAGTCGTGAAAAATAAGGTGGCACCTCCTTTCCAGGAGGCAGAATTTGATATCATGTTCGGAAAGGGAATTTCCAGAGAAGGTGACGTTCTGGATCTTGCTACAAAGAACGATATCATTGCGAAGAGTGGAGCATGGTATTCCTATAAGGGAGAGAAGATCGGACAGGGCAGGGAAAATGCCAAGAGTTACCTTGTGGATAATCCAGCTGTATTTGAAGAGGTTGAGTGTCTGGTACGTGCCAGGTATGTAGAACAACCCGAAGAAGAGGCTGTGCCAGAGGAAAAAAAGAGTAAAAAGAAAAAATCCCCGGATCAGGAAGAAAAATGAGGTCTTACTCCATAAAAGGCAGGAATAAACAACCCGAGGAAGAGGCTGTGCCAGAGGAAAAAAAGAGTAAAAAGAAGAAATCTCCGGATCAGGAAGAAAAATGAGGTCTTACTCCATGAAAAATTGGGAAGAGAATGAAAAAATTACATACCACTTTTCCGATGAAGAATGCAAAAGAGCGGCCTCCAAGGCAATGGCGCTTCTGCTTCACAAAGACCGGACCAGATCGGAACTGGCTAGTCGTCTTGAAGGGAAAGGATTTTCTGAGCAGGCTTTGCTGGAGGCCATGAGATATGTAGAGCATTTTGGCTATATCAATGATCAAAGATATGTAGAAAATTATCTCATGTTTCAGAAGGGAAAACGAAGCCGCCGGGAGATTTTTTATAAGCTCTCGGAAAAGGGGATTTCAGATGAACTGATCTGGCAGGTGATGGAGGAAACGGAGTACCAGGGTGAGGAAGAAGCTATCAAATTGCTGATTTCCAAGAGACTAAAAGGGAAGCAGCCAGGAGACCTTTCTTATGAGGAAAAAGGTAAGATATTTGCATATCTCGGACGGAAGGGATATGAGATGAATACCGTAAAGAAAGTGTTTTCTGAACTTGACAACCAGTCATAAAAAGTGTAAAATTGAAGTGTTGTATTTATGTGCAATGAAAACTAAATTAAGGAGGTGCTCCTGTGCCAGAGTTAAGTGTAGGTTTTGTGGTCGGCGCAGTCATCGTAATCCTTGCTCTTATTGCAGTAACAGCACTGGTTGCCTGGAAAGGTGCTATTTCTTATCGTATTAAAGTTGGAGAAGCTAAGGTAGGAAGTGCAGAAGAGAAAGCAAGAGAGATTATTGATGATGCCTTAAAGACGGCAGAAACCAAAAAGCGAGAAGCTCTTCTGGAAGCCAAAGAGGAAAATCTCAAGGCGAAGAATGAACTTGATCGTGAGACCAAGGAGAGAAGAGCCGAGATCCAGCGCTACGAAAAACGGGTGCTGGGTAAGGAAGAGACTTTGGACAAGAAACTGGATGCACTCGAGAAACGGGAATCAAAGCTCACTACGAAGCTGGCGGAATTTGAAAAGGAAAAAGAAAAAGTGGAAGAACTTCGCCAGAGCCATTTGCGTGAGTTAGAAAAGATTTCGGGTCTCACCTCCGAACAGGCGAAAGATTATTTATTGCGAACTGTGGAAGAAGATGTGAAACATGAGACCGCAGTTTTAGTAAAAGAATTGGAGCGTCAGGCAAAGGATGATGCTGATAAGAAAGCGAAGGAGTATATTGTAAACGCCATACAAAAATGTGCGGCGGATCATGTGTCAGAAGCTACGATATCAGTGGTTCCATTGCCAAGTGATGAGATGAAAGGAAGGATTATCGGTAGAGAAGGAAGAAATATCCGGACGCTGGAGAATCTGACAGGTATTGATCTGATCATTGACGACACACCGGAGGCAGTTATTTTATCCGGCTTTGATCCAATTCGTCGTGAAATAGCCAGAATTGCTTTGGAGAAATTGATCGTGGATGGCAGAATTCATCCTGCCAGAATCGAGGAAATGGTTGAAAAAGCGAAAAAAGAAGTTGAAACAATGATTCGTGAAGAAGGGGAAGCAGCAGCGCTTGAGGTTGGCGTGCATGGAATACATCCAGAACTGATTCGTCTTCTGGGTAAAATGAAGTTCAGAACCAGTTATGGTCAGAATGCGTTAAAGCATTCCATTGAGGTTGCTCACTTGTCCGGTCTTCTTGCGGGAGAACTTGGGGCAGATGTGCGTATGGCAAAACGCGCGGGACTGCTTCATGATATTGGAAAATCAGTAGACCATGATATGGAAGGTTCGCACATCCAGCTGGGTGTGGAGCTTTGTCGCAAGTTTAAAGAATCTGCATTGGTAATCAATGCAGTAGAGGCGCATCATGGAGATGTGGAACCGGAGAGTTTGATCGCCTGTGTAGTTCAGGCGGCGGATGCAATATCTGCGGCTCGTCCTGGTGCGAGAAGAGAAACCTTAGAAACATACACGAACAGATTGAAACAATTAGAGGATATTTCAAACGGCTTTAAAGGCGTCGACAAATCTTTTGCCATTCAGGCAGGTAGAGAAGTTCGAGTTATTGTAGTTCCGGATCAGATTGACGATGACGAGATGGTATTGTTAGCAAGAGACATATCAAAACAGATTGAGTCTGAGCTCCAGTATCCTGGTCAGATCAAGGTTAATGTGATTCGTGAATCCAGAGTTGTGGACTATGCGAAATAAGAACGGATGGTTATCATAAATCCCCTGCATAGGAAACATGATATTTGACATGAGTAAAGTAAACCCGCTGTATAATGAAGCAGATATAACTGCTTATATACAGCGGGTTTTTTATGATGTTACACCAGATCTTGTCAGTTTACTGACTGTTTTTCATCCCCTGAATTTAATTCCAGATATGCCTGGAATAATTTTTCGTGGAAAGCGTTGACGGAGCGAACCAGGTTGTAAATCGCATCCCGCTTTGACGTATAAAATGTACTGTAATCGTTATAATACAGCTTGATATCCGGTGACGGCATGGTTTTCTTTAGTTCCTGAAGGACTTCGTATGTATACTGGAAGGATAATTCCACATAATCACGTCCCACCAGGGTGCAAACTGAAGCCTTGCTTTTACAACCTCTGACTAGACTTTTTACAAAACCGCTGTCAAGTTGAACTGATGATCGTTTTGTGGTATGATGAAATAGCAAATAAGGAGATGAAATCAATGAAAGTTCAAAAATTACTTTGGCTGTTTTGTCTAATATCTGTTCTTCTGCTGTCCGGATGTTCTTTAAAAGAGACGATGGAATCCCTGTCTTCTGACAGCCCTGGAGAGGGAAACATAAAGGGGACAGTGGTGGCAGATCTGATAGATGTTCCGGAATTCACGGGTGAATCCTATGTGGTGGTCAATGATAATAAGCCGGAATTTGAAGAATCGGACTTTACCACAGAGTCCTTTGAAAATTATAGTGAGCTGGATTCCCTGGGAAGATGCGGTGCAGCTGAGGCAAATATCGGAAAAGATCTGATGCCTGTAAAAGAGAGGGAATCCATCAGTCCGGTGAAGCCATCGGGATGGCAGACCGCAAAGTATGACTGTGTAGAGGGAAAGTATTTGTATAACCGCTGTCATCTGATTGGCTATCAGCTTTCTGGGGAAAATGCCAATAAGAAGAACCTGGTGACAGGTACCCGTTATATGAATGTGGAGGGAATGCTGCCCTTTGAAAATGAAGTGGCGGACTATGTAAAGAAGACAGACAATCATGTTCTCTACCGGGTGACACCGGTGTATGAGGGAGATAATCTGGTGGCTAGCGGGGTTCAGATGGAAGCGTGGTCGGTGGAAGATGAAGGAAAGGGAGTATGTTTTAACGTCTATGCTTACAATAACCAGCCCGGCGTGGAGATTGATTATGCCACAGGGAAAAGCCGGCTGGCGGAGAAGAAAGTTCCGGAAGAAAAACCGGAGGAATCCTCCAATAAAACATCCGGGCAGGCAGCCGGGGAGAAGGGGCAGTATATATGCAATACCAATACCCACAAGTTCCACAACCCGGATTGTTCCAGCGCAAAGGATACGAGAGGGAAAAACAGGAAAAAGACGGAGGAGACGAGAGAGCAGCTGTTGCAGCAGGGATATGAGCCCTGTGGAAGATGTCATCCATAGTATATATAAAAATATTTTGTGAGTATCAGGAGGAAAAATGTTGAGACAGATCAAGTTAATCTTTGGGGCAGTACTGGTACTGTTATGTGTAGTTTCCTGTGGAAAAGAAGAAACACAGGAGAGGGTCAGCCAGAAGGATACCCAGACCACGAATGTTATAAGCGGAAGCGCGGTCAATGCCGTAACTTCTGAGACGATCAAGACAAAGAAATATCTGCCGGTAAGCTGTCAGGAAAAGGATGATAAGTATGGAAAACAGTTGCAGTCGGGAGACTATACCTGGGAGAAGCCGCTGGTGGTACAAAATCCTTACGGCAATTCCCCATTGACTGCTTATATACTTCTAAAGACCTCAAAGCCTTGTAAGGTGAAGGTCACCGTAAAGGGAAAAGATAAGGATACGGATCTGACAGGTACTCTGGAAAAAACGAAGGAACACCGGATCCCAGTAGTTGGGTTGTATCCAGATTACAAAAACGAGGTGGAGATAAGCTGTCTGGATGAGAAAGACGAGGTGACGGAGTCCCAGATCATTTCTATCAAAACGGAAAAGCTTCCGGGAGAGCTTAAGGATGCAGTGAAGGTAGAAAAGCAATCCAAAAAGACGGCGTATGGTCTCACAGTCATTTCCGGTCAGACGACGAAATACCCCTTTGCCTATGACCAGAAGGGTGAGATCCGCTGGTATATCACCATGACCACCGGCTCTTATGGTGTCTTTCCCCTCTCGGACCAAAGACTGATCTTCCAGACCAATGAAGCGCTGACGCCGACGGAGGAAAAACCTCATACAACCCAGATGTACGAGATGGATTACCTGGGGCGGGCCTATCGGCTGTATTATGTGAAAAACGGCATACATCACGAAGTGATCGAAAAGGAGCCGGGAGGAAATCTATTCCTCCTAAGTAGTTCCATTGACGGACATACGGAAGATGTGGTTCAGGAAATGGACCGTCAGACAGGGGAAATCATTCAGTCTCTGGATATGCGGGAGATCTTTGACGATACTTATGAGGACATGGTGGACTGGGTTCACTTGAATACGGTTTCCTATAATAAAGAAGATGATACGGTGCTGCTGTCGCCGCGGAATATACATTCTGCGGTAAAGGTGGGCTGGAAAGATAAGAAGATAAAATGGATCCTTACCAATCCGGATATGTTTGAGGGGACGAAACAGGAGAAGATGGTGTTAAAGCCCCAGGGGGATATCACCTGGCATTTTCAGCAGCACAGTGTGTATGAGATTCCCTATGATCTGGACGGGGATCCGGATACCAGACATATTATGCTCTATGACAACCACTGGCAGACCAAGCGGAAGGTAGATTTTTTTGACGGCAAAGAGCAGTCTTTTGTATCGGTCTATGTGGTGGATGAAAAAAAGATGACTGTGAGGCAGGATAAACTGTTTCCAGGAGTGCGTTCCATCATCACTTCCAATTGTGCCTATGACAAGCAGCAGAACCGGATGTTTTCCTTCGGAGGATATCTCCATCCCCTGATCAACGGACAGAAGGGAATGATCTATGAATTCGACTATTCCTCCGGAGAAATGCTGAATCAGTATTCAACAAAATATTATTTTTACCGGGGATACGGAATTGGGATAAACTGGAATGACCTGGCCCAGCCATTAGAGATTGGTGACGGGTATGTGAAAGGGACGCTACAGGCTCCAGTGGAATCCAAAGAGTCAGAGGTGCCTGGAGAGAAGATGGACGAGAAGAAAGCCGGTTTTACCCTGATTGAATCGGTATTGTATATGAAGACATCGGATCACGCCATTTCCAAAGTAAGTTTTGTGGGGCAGAGCCACCATTATCTTATGGATTATACCAGTGCCGGAAAGGGAATGAAATCAAAACGGAATCAGAAATATTCCATCGCCATTCCTCTGTCCGGGCTGCAGCCGGATACTTATCGTATAGCCGTTTATTATGATGGGAAATGGTGTGATACGGGGAAAGAAATTGTGAGGAACCAGGAGTGATAGGAGATGACACTGACTCAGCTGAGGTATGTGATCGAGGTGGCGAATTCCAGTTCTATGAATGAGGCGGCGAGAAATCTGTTTATCTCCCAGCCCAGCCTGTCGTCATCTGTGAAGGATCTGGAAGAAGAGGTGGGCGTGGAACTTTTCAGGCGCACCAACCGGGGGATTTCCCTGACTCCGGAAGGAGAAGAATTTATTGGATATGCCAGGCAGGTGGTAGAGCAGTACCGGCTCATTGAGACTATAGCCAGTTCTTTTTATTGCATATTGGACAAAAGAGAAAGGTCATGATACCATATCCTTGTAATCAGATAGGAAATATAAAATATTTGTTGTACCAAGTGCCAGAAAGGAGTCTTATTATGGACAAGAAGATATATAAGAAAAGAAATTTTAAATTTGAAACATTACAGCTTCATGCGGGACAGGAGAGTCCAGATCCGGCTACTGACGCCAGGGCGGTTCCGATCTACGCTACCTCATCTTATGTGTTCCATGACTGTGAACACGCGGTGGCGCGGTTTAATCTCAGTGATGCGGGAAATATATATGGACGGCTGACAAATCCTACCCAGGAAGTGTTTGAGCAGAGGATTGCGGCATTGGAGGGAGGCGTGGCGGCTCTGGCAGTAGCTTCCGGCGCTGCGGCGATCTCCTATACGATCCAGAATCTTGCTCAGGCAGGAGACCACATCGTGGCAGCTAAAAATATTTATGGAGGGACTTACAACCTGCTGGCCCACACGCTTCCAGATTATGGGATCACCGCTGATTTTGTAAATCCTTTTGATGAAGACGAAGTGAGGGCGGCGATCCGGGAGAACACCAAGGCGGTGTATATCGAGACACTGGGCAACCCGAATTCGGATGTGGTGGACATTGAAAAGCTGGCGGGCATAGCCCATGAAAATAAAATCCCCCTGGTCATCGACAACACTTTTGCCACGCCGTATCTGGTGCGTCCCATCGAGCATGGGGCCGATATCGTCATCCACTCGGCTACCAAATTTATCGGCGGCCACGGTACGGCCATCGGCGGCGTGATCGTGGACAGCGGAAGATTTGACTGGGAGGCCAGCGGTAAATTTGCCTCTCTGACGGAGCCGAATCCGAGCTACCATGGGGTCAGTTTTACAAAAGCCGCAGGAGCGGCGGCATTTGTCACAAAGATCCGTGCCATCCTGCTGAGGGATACCGGAGCCACCCTGTCGCCTTTCCATGCCTTTTTGTTCTTGCAGGGACTGGAGACGCTGTCCCTGAGAGTGGAGCGCCATGTGGAAAATGCGCTGAAAGCCGTTCAGTATCTGGCAAACCATCCCCAGGTGGAAAAGGTAAATCACCCGTTGGTGTCAGCGGATCCAGAACAGGCGGCCCTTTACGCAAAATATTTCCCTGGTGGCGGAGGTTCAATCTTTACTTTTGAGATCAAAGGGGATGCCAGGAAGGCGAAGGAATTTATCGATAATCTCGAACTATTTTCCCTGCTTGCCAACGTAGCAGACGTAAAATCCCTGGTGATCCATCCGGCGTCTACCACTCACTCTCAGCTGACAGAGGAGGAACTTCTGGAGCAGGGCATCAAGCCCAATACCATCCGTCTGTCCATCGGAACGGAAAATATAGATGATATCATTGAAGATCTGCAGGCGGCATTTGAGGCAGTAAAATAGCTTGCTTTTTGCTCCGGCGGGTGGTACATTAGAGATAGTTTGTGTGTTGGAGGAGATATATGTCGGATCAATTTTCCAGAACCAGGCTTCTCCTGGGGAACCAGGCGATGCAAAAACTGTCGGGAAGCCGGGTGGCGGTGTTTGGAGTAGGAGGAGTCGGCGGCTATGTGGCGGAGGCGCTGGCGAGGAGCGGGGTGGGAGCCCTTGACCTGATCGATCACGACCAGGTCAGTCTGTCGAATATCAACCGGCAGATCATAGCGTTGTATTCTACAATTGGAGAATACAAGGTAGATGTTATGAAGAGTCGTATTACGGATATCAATCCGGCGTGTCAAGTCCTGGCGCACAGATGTTTCTTTCTGCCAGAGACCAAAGACGAGTTTGATTTTTCTGACTATGATTATGTGGTGGATGCGGTAGATACAGTGACTGCCAAGATTCAGCTTATACTACAGGCGCAAAAAGCAGAGATTCCGGTCATCAGCAGCATGGGGGCTGGCAACAAACTGAATCCCGCGGAATTTGAAGTGGCAGACATTTACCACACATCTGTATGCCCTCTGGCGAGAGTGATGCGGCGGGAGCTGAAAAAGAGGGGTGTAGAGAAGTTGAAGGTGGTTTATTCCAAAGAGGAGCCAAAAGACTGTGGCGGGCAGAGAGTGCCCGGATCCACGGCATTTGTACCCTCGGTGGCGGGACTGATCATCGCTTCGGAGGTGGTTAAGGATTTGGTGTACAAAGAGACTTGTTAGAGCTCAAAAGTTGGAAGATAAAGAATAGCCAGGAAGGACAGGGGCAATGCAGAGAAAGCAGGAATATGACAGGGAAGAAAAATACTGCCTGGATGTGGAGCGAAGCATCATAAAAAAATACCGCAAAGAGATATGGCGGAAGTTTACGAAAGCCATCAATGAGTATGAGCTGATCCAGAACGGAGACAAGATTGCTGTCTGTATCTCCGGTGGGAAGGATTCCATGCTTATGGCAAAGCTGTTTCAGGAACTGGAGCGCCACGGGCAGAAGAATTTTGAGCTGGTGTTTCTTGTGATGAATCCCGGGTATAATGACATCAATTATGAGACCATCCGGAACAATGCCCGCCGCCTCCAGGTGCCGATTTCGGTATTTGAGACCAGGATCTTCGATGCGGTGGTAGAAGAGGAATCCCCCTGTTATCTCTGTGCCAGAATGCGGCGGGGGTATCTGTACAGCAAGGCGAAGGAGCTGGGATGTAACAAGATCGCTTTGGGCCATCATTTTGATGATGTGGTGGAGACAATTCTTATGGGAATGATGTATGGTTCCCAGATCCAGACAATGATGCCGAAACTCCACAGTACCAATTTTGAGGGTATGGAACTGATCCGTCCCCTCTATCTGATTCGGGAGCAGGATATCATTCACTGGATGCATTATAACGAACTTCACTTTATACGTTGCGCCTGCCGTTTTACCGAGCAGTGCGCCGCCCAGGAGGAAGAGGATAAAAGCTCCAAACGGGCGGAGATCAAGGAGCTGATCCGGCAGCTGGAACAGGTCAACCCTTCAGTGGCGAAGAATATTTTCAGAAGCGTGGAAAATGTTAATCTTGCTACGGTGATCGCTTATAAAAAGGATGGAGTGAAACATCATTTTCTGGAAGATTATGATTCGCACCGTTGAACAAAGCTGGCAGGAACCTTTGGCAGGATCACACATATTTTGAGAAAAAGAGGATAAATAGGTGTGATGGGTATGGATTACTCCGGATTTGAGCCTGTGGTGGGAACAATCTTTAATATCAGCAGAGGAGGCGACTGCTGTAGTCAGATGATATCCCTCCGCACGGGAAATGGGATCGTAAATTTTCATGTGAATGCTGAGACATTGATCATTGATAACAGACAGTTGAGGCGGGGCATGCAGGTGGTGGCATATTATGACCGCTATCTGCCGGTGCCTCTTATTTTTCCGCCTCAGTACCAGGCCCAGCTCATAGCAGTACCAGGACGGAACGAACAGGTGGTGCTGCAGTTTTTTGACCGGAATCTGCTGGCAGGGGACCGGTCCCTTCAGCTGAACATCGGACAGAATACGTCAGTTAGGACGGTAAATGGGCAGAATTTTGGGTGCAGCCCTGGCGGACATATGCTGCTGGTGTTCTATTCGGTGACGACGAGAAGCCAGCCGCCTCAGACACCGCCGCGCCAGATCGTGGTACTGTGCTGATCAATTTTCCAGGATGGTTTTTCGGTATTGGGGGGAGAATTATTCAGAAGAATTCGCCCATAAGATATTGTGCTCTTAGGGTACAGAGGGAGATATTATGTCTATGGCGCAGGACAGAATAACCTTCCGGTCACCACTGCGCCTTAGCCATATAAAGTAACAGGTCTGTGGGCGGTGAAACATAAAACTACTTCCATCGCATTGAAATGGAATGGAGTAAGCGGAGCAGTTTACAAGGAAAGGCAGAGTGGCGGGCTCTGTCTTTTTTGATTGTGGAATTATATGGAACGGCATGGTATACTGTTACTATCATTTAGCCTGAACGGGCACTGTTGAGATAGGAGGATTTGTTATGGAAAAATGGGATTTATACACGAAATACAGGGAAAAAACCGGAAAGGAACACATTAGGGGCGAAAAGATCCCGGAAGGTTTCTATCATTTGGTAGTACATGTCTGGATATGCAACCGTAAAGGGGAGTATCTCATCTCCCAGCGTTCTGCAAGCAGACCAACCTTTCCGCTGATGTGGGAGTGCGTCGGTGGCTCCGTTCTAAAGGGAGAAACCAGTCTAGAGGGCGCGATCCGGGAAGTAAAAGAGGAGGTTGGACTAGATCTGGAAGAGGAAGCGGGTAGACTTCTTTTTTCTAAAATACGCGGCAAAGACCTGAAATATGAAGGTAAGGCGTACAACGATATTATGGACGTCTGGATCTTTGAGTATGACGGTGAATTACATCTGGAATGCGCCACCACGGAGGAGGTGGCAGACTGCCGATGGATGACTGTCTCTGAGATCAGGAAGTTATACGATGAGAAAAAACTGGTGCAGACGCTGGATTATTTTTTCTGTGCCATGGAAGAGGAAGAGCTGGATTACAGCCATATTGTTGGAAGAAGGGTAAAAGGGACAGTTGACAGACCATTGGGAACCGCCCACCCCCGATACCCGGAAGTAGTTTATCCAGTTAATTATGGTTATGTAGATGGCGTTTTTGCCGATGATGGAGCAGAACAGGATGTGTATATATTAGGAACGGATGAGCCGCTGAAGAACTTTGAGGGCAGGGTTATAGCGGTCTGGCACCGCTTTGATGACGTGGAGGACAAATGGATCGTGTCTTTGGATGGAGAGGATATCCCAGATGAAAAGATATTAGGGGATATTTCGTTTCAGGAGCAGTTTTTCTATGGTAAGCTGTGGAGGTGAGAGAGCTCGACGATGCGAATGAATTCAAGGGAGGAGGTTTGAAGGAGTAGGTATACGAAGATGACCTGCAGGGGGTTAATTTACTAAGGACAGTATATGGTTTTGTACAGAAAAAAATCTGTATAAAATGAACAAGGACAGCGTGGAAAAGATTATGAAATTAAAGGGAGACATGGAAGGTTTCTGTGGGATCCGGGTGGAACAGGACAAAATACACATTCAAACTTATGCTGTAATAACCCAGAAAGATGACATCAGAAAAGGCTGGTAAGTGGTATGAATAACCAGCTTTACCAGCCTCCAGTCTCATCCTGGAAATGTTTATTCTTCTTTATTTTCCTCCATTTCCACAAACGCAATCGTAGAGTCTCCCTGCTTCGCTTTGTTTACAACTGCCTCGGAAAGGCGCTTGAAATTGGCGCCGGAGCTGGTGGCTCCTGTGAGGGCGTCAATCTTAGGAACATCCTTCTGATTTTTGAGGAATGCAGCATAATAACGAGTGTATTCATTGGGATAGGTGCCTGTAACCGTTTTCATATTATTCATGTAGGTATTGTCCCAGCTTTTGATAAAACCGCTGGGATTTTCTGCGTTATATTCTGCTGTGACGATGACGCCATTTTTTACGGTAATCGTTACAAATTCTCTCCATCCGTGGGAATACTCTGCCATCTGAGCTGTATAGGTACCATCCTGCATGGTGGATGGGGCTTGTTTTTCTCCGCAGCCTGCCAATAGTAAAACAGTGGCAGCAAGCATGCCGGTTATGATCTTATATTTCATCTGATTGCCCTCCCTTTATATTTAGTGAAATTTAAACTTATCTAGCAATTTTTTTAGATTCGCTGCCTCGCATTTGAGTTCCTCACTTGCCTCTGCCGTGTTCTCTGCGCAGTGGAGGTTCCGCTCTGTGATCTGGGACATATCTTCTATTTTGCCAGTAATATTATAAAGAGAGGCCTCCTGCACATCCATGGTCTCAGACAGACGTTGTGTGATCTGTGTGACGTCTTCGGAACATTTACTGATCTTTTCCAGGGCCTCGGATGTTCTGGCAGTCAGGTTCACGCCCTCAGCAATCAGGCTGCTGGAAGTCTCGATCATGGTCACCGTGTTTTGGGCGGCTTCCTCACTCTGCTCTGCCAGAACCCGGATCTCTTCGGCAACTACGGCAAAACCTTTTCCATGTATTCCTGCCCTGCTTGCCTCTACTGCTGCGTTAAGAGCCAGAATATTGGTCTGTTTTGAAATTCCCTCTATCAGTTTGCTGATCTTATCGATGTCTTCTGCGTTCTTGCTGATGGCTTCCATCGCCGTTTTAAGGTCATTCATTTTCTCATCGCCGTTTTTGATCTCTTCCGCGATCACATCTGCCCGCTGGCGGGTTTCCCTGGTATTTTCGGTTACTTCCTTCAGATTCGCCTTGACGGTCTCCACCTCGCCATTCAATCCATCCATAAGCATAGTCTGGCTGGTCACAGTCTGGTGCAGTTCTTCTGACTGGGTTCCCATGTTCTGGGCGGTTTCCATCAGCTGATAGGCGGTCTGGTTGATCTGTTTCATGATCTGATTCAAAGAAAGGATGATATGGGTCAGGGTTTCCTTCACTACCACAAAATCGCCCTGATAATTTCCGTCGGCAGACGTATTCAGATTTCCATTAGAGATGTTGTCCAGTACCCTTTTTATTTCGTTTAGGTAGCCGTTGATGTTCTCGATGGTGGTTTTTAAAGACCTGGAGATGTACTCTGCCTCATCGCCGGAATTCTTTACCTCTACCGGGGAGCTTAAGTCGCCCTTTGAAAGCCCGTTCATCCGGGTGATCGCTCTTTTTAACTGACCAGAGATCACGGTCATGACGAACCAGATGATGATCAGTGCGGCACCCAGTGCGGAAAAAGTTCCGATCATGGTATCCCTGACTGCAGTGTTTGTGGAGTCCATGTAATCCGTCTTGGGTACTTCCACAGCAAAGGACCAGCGTGTTCCGCGTACCGGGCAAAAAGCTACATAGGCTTCCTGTCCGTTAAATAGTCCCTCGCCGGAGCCGGTTTCCCTGGTGATCATACGGTCAAAGATTCGATGTGCAGAGTCCGTCTTATCAAGTTCATAGATATTTAATTGCTGGCGGACGATCTCTTCCTGGGGATGCCCTACGATATTACCCTTTTCATTGATGATCAACGCCATGCCGCTCTTTCCGATATGAATGGAACTCAGTACATCGCTCAATACATCGTATTTGTAGATTCCCAACAGGTATGATGTGGTGCTGCCTTCTGACTTGATGGGCATTGCCATAGGTATACCAACATAGTCCACGGTAGCGACAGGATCTGCAATGGTTAGATTGTCAGTCTCTTTTAATTGACTAAACCAGTCTGATTTCGAAAAACTGTCGTCAATTTTGCCATCCTGAACCAGAGCGTTTCCCTCCATATCATAGACGCCGATTCCATAAAACTCATAGGTATTACGTGCATCTTTCAGAACAGCTGCGATATCCTCCTGTTTTACATTTTTTTCAGTAAGCCTTCTATCCGATGCAAGGTTCATCATTCGGTCCGCCATCAGATGAATGTCTGATGCCACCGCTTTTGCGGACTGCCCTGCTGTGGGCTGCAGTACATCCAGCAAGATGGATTCTGTCAAATTTCTCATGGAGTACCGAAGGATTCCGGTACATACCAGCATAACTCCTACAACTACGATGGACGTCATTGTCATAACTTTAACCCGAATGCTTCTTTTGATTTTCTTTTTGTTTTCCATATTCAATTCTCCTTTCCCCTGCTGTTTATACACTGTATTACAAAAATTCTTTTTTTATTTCTTCATAGATTTCCTGAATCCTGCTGTCATCGATCTTGGTATTCAGGAATATTTCCACCGCGTATTTTGCCTGGGCTACCAGCATCTCCAGGCCGGTGACGCCGATCATGCCCAGTTCTCTCGCCTGGGCCACCAGTTTCGTGGTAAGGGGATTGTAGACCACATCCATCACTGCCTGGCAGTCTGGGAACTGAGCCAGGTCCACGGGGCTGGCATCTACTTTGGGATACATGCCGATGGGGCTGGTGTTTATGATCACCTGGGCATCAGTGTGGCTGGCAAATAATTCGTCATAGGAGATGGACTCGCCATCTTCCAGGACATCTACCACGACCATTTCCTTTGCCTGGTGTCTGCGGACCACTGCCTTGATCGCCTGGGCGGCGCCGCCATTGCCGAGAACCACTACTTTTTTATCTTTTAGCTCTACGCCGTGACGGTGTACCATATAATCAAAACCGGAAAAATCCGTATTGTAACCCCGGAGCTTTCCGTCGGTATTTACGATGGTATTTACTGCGCCGATGGCTTTCGCATTGTCATCCATGGAGTCCAGATAGGGAATGACATCCCTCTTATATGGGATGGTGACATTGATTGCCTGAAAGGGTTTTTCTTCCATAAAAGAGACAAATTCCTTTTTGGTCAGTGGGTGCAGGTCATAAGTATAGTCTGCCAGACTTTCGTGAATAGGTTTGGACAGGCTGTGTCCCAGTGGCTGTCCGATCAATCCATAATCCATTGTATGTACATCCTTTCTTTGATCAATTCTTTTCTCCGCCCTTCTGCCGGTGTGCATGACGACGGATTCTCTTTCAATACAGTATCATATTTTTTTTGTCCTTTCAAGCATATAAAAAATTCCCGCACATAAAATAGAAGAAACAGGCTGTCAAGGGAGGTATGGTGATGGTGGATTCAGAGATCATGCAGATTCTGCCCAAACGTTTTCGGTCATATTTTGAGCGGACAGAGATCTGTCTGGACAGGCTGCAGGAGATCCGGCTGCGCATCGGTCAGCCGGTGGAGCTGCGGGAGGAGAAAAAGCGGATTCTGTGCAGGGAAAAGGTAGACAGGTCGGATATCAGGGAAATGATGGAATACATAAGCGGATACTCCCTTTATGCCTTTGAAGAGGAGATATCCCAGGGGTTTATTACAGTCCCTGGAGGACACCGGGTGGGCGTGGCAGGACAGGTGGTCATGGAACAGGGAAATGTGAAAAATATCAGGAATATTTCCTTTATTAATGTGCGTCTTTCCCATCAGATCCGTGGATGTGCGGATGCGGTTCTGGGGTATATCAGGAAGGGAGACAGGGTTTACCACACGCTCATTATCTCTCCGCCGGGCTGCGGAAAGACAACCCTTCTCCGGGATATCGTGCGGCGGGTGTCCGGGCAGAGTCATGAGCCGGAAGGAAAAAATGTAACAGTGGTGGACGAGCGCAGCGAGATTGGAGGATGCTTCCGGGGAATGCCCCAGAACGATCTGGGATGCCGCACCGATGTGCTGGATGGCTGTCCCAAGTCTGTGGGAATGATGATGGCGGTGCGGTCGCTGGCGCCGGATGTTATCGTAGTGGACGAGATCGGAGGGAAAAAAGATGTACAGGCACTCCGGTATGTTATGAACTGCGGCTGTGCACTGATCGCCACGGTCCACGGCAGAGATTTCCGGGATATATGGGAAAAGCCGGAGCTGGGAGATATGCTGCGGGAGGGGTTGTTTGAGCGCTGTATTGTTCTGGGAAATACGAAAGGACCGGGGACGGTTCTGGATGTTTGCGATGGACAGGGAGGGAGTCTGTATGCTTAAACTGGCAGGAATGGTCATTGTTATTCTGGGTTCGGCGGCGCTGGGGATGTACCAGGCCTGTATGTATGTGAACCGGCTGAACAATCTTCATGAGATAAAGAAAGCATTTCTCTATATACAGGGGGAGATACGTTATATGAGTACTCCGCTGCCAGAGCTTCTGGAAGAGGTGGCAGGCAGGGTAAAGGGACCATTCCGCCGTTTTTTTACCAGGGTGGCAGATGAGCTGTCAAGGAAAAATGCCGGGATGGTCAGAGAGGTATGGAAAGCTTGTTACCATAAGGAGATAACCAGGGAGGTCTTAGAAAAAGAAGCGGAAGAAGAGTTTCTGGAAATGGGCGGGCAGCTGGGGGGAACGGACTGCAGGACACAGGAGAAAGCGATCGATTATTTCCTTGAAAAGTGGGAATTTATCATCGACAAGAGGCGGAAGGAGAAGACAAATAAACTCAGGCTCTATTATGTGTGCGGGGTTGCAGGCGGTGTACTGATGGTTATTATACTTGTGTAAGGAAAAAAAGATTTTCCGGAAAGGATTTGCTGTGGAGATAAGTATCATATTTAAAATAGCACTGGTAGGGATACTCGTGACAATGCTGAACCAGATACTGAAACAGACGGGAAGGGAAGAACAGGCATTTCTCACAAGCCTTGCCGGACTGGTGCTGGTATTATTCTGGGTCATCCCCTATATCGCGGAACTGTTTGAAACGATAGAACGATTATTTGCATTATGATTGGAGCAGACTATGGTTAAGATTGCACTTATTGGCATCGCCGGGATGATACTGGCGGTGATCGTCGGCGGCATGAGAAGGGATATCGGGATCTGGATCACCATTGTATCAGGCATCATCATATTCTTCTTTGGGATCAGCCGGTTTGAGTATGTGGTGGACATGTTTCATAACCTGGCGGATTACATCGGCATTCATGAGACCTACATAAAAATAATACTGAAAATGATCGGCATCGCGTATCTGTCAGAATTTACGGCGGCGATCTGCCGGGATGCCGGACAGAATGCCATCGCCGGGCAGGTGGATTTTTTTGGGAAAATGAGTATGATCGTGGTGAGCCTCCCGGTGCTGCGGTCCTTGTTGGAGACCATTGGGGAGGTGCTTCCCTGATGAAATGGAAAATATTTGGCTTTTGGCTGAGTCTGCTTGTGGCAGCAGGGATGGGGATCCTATACTCTGGCAGCCGGGAGGCGAAAGCAGCTCCTGGCGATGCGGAATTATCTTTCGAAGATATCAGAAACAGGATCTATGACAGCATTCCTCTGCAGGAGGTAGAAGAGATCCTTCAGGATATGAAGGAGGATGAGATGGATTTTTCCATCCGCGGATATGTGGATCAGGTGCTGGCGGGAGAGGGAGAACTCTCTCTGGCGGGTATGGAAAGTTATGTGAGAAATTATATTGTTCATCAGTTTGAGGCGAACCGGAAAACCTTTATACGGCTGATCCTGTTTGGTATATTGTCCGGTGTATTCCTGAATTTTTCTTCCACCATGTACGAAAAGCAGATGGGAGAGACCGGATTTCAGATCATATATTTTCTTGTTGTCACCATTATGGTCACTGGCTTTTTTTCCGTCACCCAGGTGGCAGGGGATGTACTGGCTGATATCATCCAATTTATGAATGCGCTGATCCCTTCATTTTCTGTGGCACTCACCTGGAGCTCCGGCAGTGCTACCTCCATGGCATTTTACCAGACCGCACTTCTTGCTATCGGCGTGGCAGAAAATGTGCTGATCCGGGTGTTTGTTCCCCTGGTTCAGGTGTATTTTCTAGTCAGTATCATGAACCCACTGGCGGACTGGCGCTTTACCAAATTTGCTTCTTTATTAAGAGGGCTTGTAAGGATTGGGACGAAGACGCTTCTGGCAATACTGATCGGTCATCAGGGGATCCAGGGGCTGATCATGCCGGCACTGGACGGGGTAAAAAGAAGCAGTGTGTTCCGGACGGCCAGCAGCCTGCCGGGAGTGGGTAACCTGTTTGGCGGTGTGACGGATACGGTGATCGGCACTGGGGTACTGATCAAAAGTGCCATCGGCGTGGGAGGGCTGATCGCGGTGTGTGTGATCTGTATCGCGCCAATTCTGAAACTGGGGGTATTTACTGCGGTGTACCGCGGCCTTGCCGCTTTTGCCCAGCCTGTGACGGACCGCAGGATCGTCTCGGTGTTTCAGAGTACTGCTGACAGTGGAAGGTTGTTGCTTTATATTGTCTGCATGACAGCGGTAATGTTTCTGGTCACCCTGACGATCATCATTGCGGCTACCAACCGCATTCAGTGAAAGGAGAAAGACATGGATACCATATTAGTGACAGTGAAACACGTGGCAATTTTTGTCCTTGTATTTTCCATTATTACCAATCTGTTTTCCGGATCCAGTTATCACAGATATTTTCGCTTTGTGGCGGGATTGATGATCATCATTCTTGTCATGACGCCGCTCTTTGCCTGGTTTACCAGCGAAAATTTTCTGGATGATTGTCTGGACAGCCATATCTTTGAACTGGAAAATGGATTTCAGCAAGAGGAGCTCCGGATGATCGGGGAGGAGAGAGATGAGCTTCTAAAAAAAGGATCCCAGGCGGGGGCAGGGGAGGAGGAATACCGTGAGACCAGATGAGTGGAAAGAACGGATGAGAGAGCTGGTGCAGAAGGCAGGTATATTTAAGATCCTCATTGTGATCCTGTCGGGGATCCTGCTGATCTTCCTTTCCTGGGGCGGGCTGTCGGAAAAAGAGGCACCGCGGGAGGAAAAGGAAACTGCGGCTGGGACGGAGACAGAACAGGGAAATGACCTGCTGAGTTACCAGGTGCGGATGGAGGAACAGGTGGAGGATATCCTGGGCCAGGCGGAGGGCATCGATGATGTGGACGTCATGATCACACTCCGCGCTTCCAGAGAGAAGGTGACACTGAAAGACAATAAAAGGGATGTGGATAAAAGTGAGGAAGAGTCGGTTCTTACGGAGGATGAAAATAAAAAAACATCGCCCTATGTCATTCAGGAGCTGGAGCCGGAGATCGAGGGAATTCTCGTGGTCTGTGCAGGAGGCGACAATCCTTCCGTACAGAGAGAAATTATAGCTGGGATTTCTGCATTATTTCCAATAGAGAGTCATAAAATTAAAGTAATGAAAAGTAAGGAAAAATAAGGAGGCAAAGTAGTGAAGAAACTATTGAGAAAAAATCAGATTATTATAACGGCGCTGGTTGTTATGGTTGCTCTTGCCGGATATTTAAGTCTTACAGATGAGGAAGATCTTGCTGTGGGCGTGCTGAACCAGTCAGAGCAGGCAGCAGGCGGTGAAGGAAAGGATGCGGCAGAGAACGTGGCAGCGGAAAATGGGACCGGACCGGCAGTCCAGGATGATACCGTGGCGGATATCTCCGATGAAGATGTGGCTGCGGAGGAGAAAAAATCGGATAACGAAGTTTCTTCTAAGGAAAATGCCGGAGAAGCCGTGTTGGTGAGCAATACTGTCACCGGTGATTATTTTGAGGCAGCAAAGCTTTCCAGGGAACAGACACGGGCAAAGAACAAAGAGACACTCTTAGAGCTGGTAAACAGCAATACCGCCTCGGAAGCACAAAAAGAAAAAGCGATGAACGAGATCGTGGCGATGACGGCTATCAATGAAAAAGAGACTGCTACAGAGAATCTCCTGGCAGCAAAGGGATTTCAGGATGTGGTGGTGACCATCGTAGATGACAGCGTGGATGTGATCGTGAATGCGGAAAGCCTAAAAGAGCAGCAGATCGCCCAGATCGAAGACGTGGTAAAACGTAAGCTGGAATGTGCATCGGATAAAATTGTTATTTCTCCTGTTGGCAAAAAGTGAGGAGTGTGATAAAATGAACGTAAAACGATGAATGAGGTGACAAATATGGCAAAAGATGTATTTGGTACAGAAGACAGCATTGGGGAAGTTCAGATCGCCAGCGAAGTGATTACTGCCATCGCCGGTATTTCAGCTTCGGAAGTGGAAGGAATTGAATCCATGGTAGGAAGCGGTGTGGGAGATATCGTAGGAAAACTTGGTGGGAAGAGTAACTCCAAGGGTGTCAAGGTAAATATCACCGAGGATAAAGCAGAATTAGATGTCGCAGTCAATGTGAGATTTGGATATAGCATACCGAAAGTATCGGCAAAGGTACAGGAGAAAGTTTCCCAGGCAGTCAGCAGTATGACTGGTCTGGAAGTGACGAGAGTAAATGTAAGAGTGGCTGGAATTGCGGCAGCAGATCCAGATTGAAACTGAGGGGCGGTGCATATCATCGCCCTTTATGCCAGTTTAGCCTGACGGCGGGTTCAAATTCGTGCCGGTGAGCCAGGTGAAAAAATAAATGCAGAAATGAGAGAAAATATGACCAGAAGAGAAGTCAGGGAGCAGCTTTTTGTGTTGCTGTTCCAGAAAGAGTTTTATGCAGAAAATGAATTTGAAGAGCAGATGAACTCCTACTTTGAGACCCATGATTTTGGAGAGGAGCAGGAAGCAATAAAAGAGCGGCTGGGAAGTATCTGTGAAAAGCTGCCCGAAATTGACCAGCAGATATCCGCCCATTCCAAAGGCTGGAAGCTGGACCGCATTGGAAAGGAAGAGCTTGCGATTCTCCGGCAGGCAGTCTATGAGGTGGTCTTTGATGAAGAGATTCCCGTGGGAGTGGCGATCAATGAGGCAGTGGAGCTTGGAAAAAAATATGGTGCCGAGGGCGGCGCAGCATTTATAAACGGGATGTTAGGAAATATTGCAGATGAATAGAGGACAAGTTTATTCGGTATCAGCGGTCAATCAGTATATTAAAAATATGTTTTCAAAGGAATATGCCCTGTCGGTTGTCTTTGTAAAAGGGGAGATCTCAAATTGCAAATACCACAGCTCCGGGCATATTTATTTTACGTTGAAGGATTCCGCCTCTGCCCTGGGCTGCGTCATGTTTGCTGGAGACCGGAGAGGACTGGATTTCCGGCTGTCCGACGGACAGGCGGTGATCATTGGCGGAACCATTAGTGTCTATGAGAGAGACGGAAGGTACCAGCTGTATGCCAAAAAGATCACTCTGGCGGGAGAGGGAGCTCTCTATGAAAGATACGAGCAGCTGAAAAAGAAATTAGAACAAAAGGGATATTTTGACGAAGCACATAAAAAGAAGATCCCTTCTTACGTAAAAAAAGTAGGCATTGTCACAGCGGATACTGGGGCAGCCATCCAGGATATCCGGAATGTCTCAGCCAGAAGGAATCCCTATGTCCAGCTGATCCTGTATCCGGCGAAGGTGCAGGGTGATGGCGCCAGTGATACCATTGTAAAAGGAATACAGACATTAGATCATGCTGGGGTGGATGTGATCATCGTCGGGCGGGGCGGCGGCTCCATTGAAGATTTGTGGGCATTTAACGAGGAAAGTACCGCCCAGGCAATCTATGAATGTTCTACGCCAATCATATCCGCAGTAGGACATGAGACGGATACCACTATTGCTGATTATGTGGCAGACCTGCGTGCCCCCACGCCCTCAGCGGCGGCGGAGCTGGCAGTATACGATGTCAGACTGGTGCTGGACACCCTTTATGGCTGTAAGGACCGGCTGATCCGCGCCATGTTTGACCGCATCGATGATGCCAGACAGGAACTTGCTTTCCGGGAACGGCAGCTGAAGGTGCTGAACCCGTCCCAGCAGGTGCTGCAGAGACGCCAGTATGTGGCGGATATGGAAGACAAGCTTACAGGACTGATGAACCGGCTGCTGGAGGACAAAAAATACCGGCTGCAGCTGCTGGCGGGAAGGCTGGACGGTATGTCCCCGCTGAAACGCCTGGAAAGTGGATTTGCCTATTTTTCTGACCAGGAGGGGAACCGGATCGAGAGCGTAAAAAAACTGGCACCGGGGGACCAGGTGGATATCACCCTGGCGGACGGCCGTGTCCGGGCGGAGGTAAAGGAATTGTTTGAAACCGCAGAATGGCGGGAATAAATGTATATAACAGGTGAAGAAAGGCAGGTTTCAGGATGGAATTGGAAGAGATCATAGAGAAGCTGGAGCAGACCGTGGAACAGATGGAGAGCGAACCCTTGTCCCTGGAGGAGGCGTACAAGACATTTTCCCAGGGAATGAAGCTGGTAGCACAGGGAAATAAAGCGATTGACAAGGTGGAAAAGAAAATGGAGATTCTGATGAAGAAGGATATAGATGGTGAAGAAGATGAATGATTTTGAGCAGAGCATGGCAGAGAGGGTGCAGAGGGCAGAGCAGATCCTGGATCGTTATCTGCCGGCAGAAGAAGGGTATCAGAAAACGATTTTTGAAGCGGTGAATTATAGTGTGAGGGCAGGAGGCAAAAGACTGCGCCCTATTCTGATGCAGGCAGTCTACGAGATGTGCGGAGGAACTGATTCCCAGGTGATCGAGCCCTTTATGGCAGCATTGGAGATGATCCATACCTATTCGCTGGTGCATGATGATCTTCCGGCGATGGATGATGATGATTACCGCCGGGGCAGGCAGACCACTCACAAAAAATTCGGAGAGGATATGGGGATCCTTGCCGGGGATGCTCTCTTAAATTATGCCTACGAGACTGCTTTTATGGCATTTGGCAGTGGAAAAGCAGACCGGGTGGCGGAGGCGCTGCGGGTTCTGGGAAGAAAAGCAGGTATGTATGGCATGGTGGGTGGACAGGTCGTAGATGTAGAGGAAAATGGGAAATTTGTGGACGAAGCCACGCTTCTATTTGTATATGAGACAAAAACATCTGCTTTATTGGAGGCGGCATTTATGATCGGTGGGATTCTGGCTGGTGCTGCCCAGGAACAGATCCAGAGCCTGGAGTTGTCAGCCAAAAAGCTTGGCATCGCTTTCCAGATCCAGGATGATATCCTGGATGTGGTGGGAGATGAGGAGAAGTTAGGAAAACCGGTTCATTCCGATGAGCGCAATGAAAAATCTACTTTTGCGGCGATCTATGGCATCGAGAGATCCTCAGAGAAGGTTAAGGAATATACGGCAGAGGCACTGGAGATACTGGCATCCTTTCCTGGGGATAAAGTTTTTCTGGAGGAATGCATGGGCTGGCTGACAAAACGGGATAAATAATATGGAAAAGGTGAAAACAGTGGGCATTTTACTGAAAACGATCGAAAAAGAAAACGATATAAAAAATATTGCGCCAGAGGATTACCGCAGGCTTGCCAAGGAGATCCGTGTACGTCTGGTGAAGAGCATCAGCCGCACCGGGGGGCATCTGGCATCGAACCTGGGAGCGGTAGAACTGACGATGGCGCTTCATCTGTTCCTTGAATTTCCGAAGGACAAGCTGATCTGGGATGTGGGGCACCAGGCCTATGTGCATAAGCTTCTTACCGGAAGGAATAAGGCTTTTGGCACCCTGCGCAAGCTGGATGGGATCAGCGGTTTTCCAAAAGTAAGTGAAAACCCTGCGGATACCTTTAACACCGGACACAGCTCCACCTCTCTTTCCCTGGCTCTCGGCATGGCAAAGGCGAGAGACATACGGGGTGGAGATGAAAAGGTGGTGGCGGTGATCGGGGACGGCGCCCTGTCCGGCGGTATGGCCTTTGAGGCGCTGAACAATGCGGAGCCTCTTAAATCCAACCTGATCATTGTGCTCAATGACAATAAAATGTCTATTTCCAAAAATGTGGGTGGTATGTCGAACTATCTCGGTAAAATGCGTACCAACCAGAAATATAATAATCTCAAGATCAATATTGAAGAACGGCTGGACCGGATCCCTAATGTGGGGATTTCCATGGCAGAGACCATTAAGAATGCCAAGAATTCCCTGAAACATCTTCTGGTACCGGGGATGCTGTTTGAGGAAATGGGGATCATTTATGTGGGACCTATCGACGGGCATAATATAAAAGATATGCTGGAAGCATTCCGGGCAGCGGCGCGGATCAAAAACCGTCCGGTGCTGGTGCATGTAGTGACCAGGAAAGGAAAGGGATACCTTCCCGCGGAAAATAACCCATCTGCCTTCCATGGAGTAGGGCGTTTTCTGCCGAAAACCGGGGAGATCGAGGAGAGCGGCGGAAAAACCTACACCGATGTATTTGGGGATTGGATGGTAAAAAAAGGAGAGGAATGTCCGGAACTTGTATCTGTCTGCGCTGCCATGCCCGACGGAACTGGAGTGAAAGAATTCGGAGAGAAGTACCCGGAACGGTTTTTTGATGTGGGAATTGCGGAGGAACATGCGGTGACTTTTGCCGCTGGACTGGTGTCAGGCGGGCTGCGTCCGGTGGTATCCATCTATTCTACATTTTTACAGAGAGCCTATGACCAGCTGATCCATGATATCTGTCTCAATGAGCTGCCGGTGATCTTTGCGGTGGACCGCAGTGGAATTGTGGGGCGGGACGGCGATACCCACCAGGGTATTTTTGATATTTCCTATCTCACCTCGATCCCTAACATGACAGTGCTCTCCCCGATGGATGGCAGAGAGCTGGAGCAGTGCCTGGATTTTGCCTATGATCAGGAAGGTCCCGTGGCGGTGCGGTATCCGAGAGGGGATATTTATGAAGAGAGAAGAGACGAAATCATCCGTGATAAGCCCTGGGAAATGGGGCACGCCCGGATCCTGATGGCGCGGGGCAGACTGCTGGAAGGAAATGAAGAAGCAGATCCGAAGCAGGTTGAAGGAGATGCGGTATTGTTTGCTGTGGGAAATATGACGGAGGTGGCGCTGGAGACCGGCCGGCTGCTGCGGGAAAAGAACATTTACTGTACCGTGGTAAATATGAGATTTGTAAAACCCTTTGACAGGGAATTGATGCTGACGCTGGTGCGTTCCCACAAAATGACGGTCACTCTGGAAGATAATGTGAAAAATGGAGGATTTGGCCAGCAGGCAGAGGCATTTTTTGTGGAAGAAGGATGTGCGCCAGAATTCTTTTTCAATTGTTCCATTGACGACTGCTTTGTGGAACACGGCGCGCCAGAAGAATTGTATGAAAGACTGGAAATGGATGCAGGAAGCGTCGCAGAGAAGATTGAAGAAATGCTAAGGGAAAATGTGTAACAATCGCGTGAATGGAGAAAAGGATGAAAGAGAGACTGGATGTACTTATGGTGAACCGCGGTCTGGCAGAGTCAAGAGAGAAGGCAAAAGCGGTGATCATGACAGGAAATGTCTTTGTGAACGACCAGCGGGAGGACAAGGCGGGGCAGAAGTTTCCGGAAGAGGTATGTATCGAGATCCGGGGAAAAAAGTTGAAATTTGTAAGCCGCGGCGGCTACAAGCTGGACAAGGCGATAGCGGTATTCCCGATAGAATTAAAGAACCTGATCTGTATGGATGTAGGGTCTTCCACGGGAGGATTTACGGACTGCATGCTTCAGAACGGAGCAGCTTTTGTCTATGCGGTGGACGTGGGGACCAATCAGCTGGCATGGAAGCTGCGTCAGGATGAGCGGGTGAGATCCATGGAGAAGACCAATATCCGTTATGTGAAACCGGAGGATATTGGTGAACTGGCAGATTTTGTCTCTATTGATGTGGCATTTATTTCCCTTACCAAGGTACTGGAGCCAGTAAAGGCCTTGATGAAAGAAGGGGCATCGATGGTGTGCTTGATCAAGCCTCAGTTTGAGGCGGGCAGAGAAAAGGTAGGGAAAAAGGGAGTTGTCAGAGATCCCTCTGTGCACAGGGAAGTGATCGGGAATATTATTTCATATGCAGGGAGCCTGGGATTTGCGATCTGTGGTCTGGATTTTTCCCCCATCCGCGGACCCGAAGGGAATATTGAATATCTCCTTTATATAAAGAAGGAAAATCAGGAATTTGAGGGAATATCCCAGGAACAAGAAGAGGAGATCCGGCAGGTCGTGGAGGATGCTCAGGAACATGCGGTAAAGCATGCCGGGGATTTAGTATAATGGAGGTACAATTGTGAAAAATTTCTGCCTGATCGTGAATGAAGAAAAGGACACCGGGCGGTCCGTGGCAAATGTGATAAAAACATATTTGGAAAAATCCGAATACTGTGTTACAATATTGAGTCATAAGGATGAGTTATGTCTGGATCAGGAGGTTGATATGGCGCTGGTGCTGGGAGGAGACGGCACAGTGATCCAGGCGGCAAAAAAAATAGCTGGACAAAAAATACCGATCCTGGGGGTGAATCTGGGAACTCTCGGTTTTTTGACTGAGGTTGAGAGACCACGGATGTATCAGGCGTTGGATATGGTGATGTCTGGGCGCTACAGTATTGAGAAGAGAATCATATTATCCGGGATGATCGAGTCAGGAGGGGAAGAGAGCCTGGCAGTCAATGAGATCATTGTCGGCAAAAAGGATATCGGGAGGATGATCACCACCAGTGTATGGGTCAATGACGAACTGATGGATACCTATGTGGCAGATGGGGTTATTGTCGCCACGCCCACTGGCTCCACTGCTTATAATCTGTCGGCGGGTGGTCCAGTACTTTCGCCGGATATGGAAGCACTGGTGATCACGCCGATCTGCCCCCACTCTCTGAACAAACGAAGTCTTGTGGTGTCCTCAGAGGATACGATACGGATTCAGGTGGAGAGGACGCGGGAATCCTATATGGATGAAGCTTCTGTTCGGTGTGATGGTGAAATATTGTGGAATGCTTCCTCTGGGGATGTGGTCTATATCCGGAAGGCAGAGCAGATGGTGGATATGGTCTGTCTCGGTGATGTTGGCTTTTATGAAAAAATGAGAAGCAAGCTAAATCGGAAATAGGTGTTAAGATGAAGAAACAAAGACAGGAAAAGATCATTGAGATCATTCATGAACATGAGGTGGAGACCCAGGAAGACCTGGCGCGTTTTCTAAATGAAGCGGGATATTCGGTAACTCAGGCGACGGTGTCCAGGGATATCCGGGAGATGTCTCTGATCAAGGTGCCGGGGATCCGGGTGAAACAGCGCTACACCGTGTCTACCGAGGGCGGTGGTGGCGGCAGCAGTGGTTTTGGCAGACAGTATACTGGTGTGCTGCAGGATGGCGTGGTGTCCATGGAACAGGCGGGTAACCTGCTGGTGATAAAAACTGTCAGCGGGATGGCGATGGCAGTGGCAGCAGCTATCGATGCCGTAAAGCTGGAGGGAATCGTCGGTTCCATTGCTGGAGATGATACGATCCTGTGTGCGGTGAAGACAGAAGAACAGGTAGCTTCTGTCATGGACAGTATGCAGGCGCTGATCCATTCCATGGCGGAGGGATAAACGTCTGTAAAAAATATAAAAAAATCAAGCAGCGGTGAGCAAAATTCACCATGCAGAAAAGAGGGAAAAAATGTCAGGACATTCTAAATTTGCAAATATCAAACATAAAAAAGAAAAAAATGATGCAAAAAAGGGAAAGATATTTACTGTGATCGGCCGTGAAATCGCTGTGGCAGTGAAAGAAGGCGGCCCAGACCCAAATAACAACAGCAAGCTCCGCGATGTGATCGCAAAGGCAAAAGCAAATAACATGCCAAATGATACCATCGACCGGGGGATCAAAAAAGCAGCTGGCAATGTGGACGCGGTGAATTATGTAAATATTACATATGAAGGATACGGTCCCAATGGTACAGCAATCATCGTAGAAGCTTTGACAGACAATAAAAACCGTACCGCATCCAACGTGCGAAATGCTTTTACAAAAGGAAACGGGAACGTGGGGACCACAGGCTGTGTATCCTATATGTTTGATACAAAAGGACAGATCATTATTGATAAAGAAGAATATGAAACCGACGCCGATGAATTTATGATGCTGGCGCTGGATGCGGGAGCAGAGGATTTCAATGAAGAAGAAGATAGCTATGAAATCCTGACAGCACCGGATGATTTCAGCCAGGTACGTGAGGCGCTGGAAAAAGAAGGAGTGCCGATGGCACAGGCAGAGGTCACGATGCTGCCACAGACCTATGTGGAACTGACAGACGAAGAAGATAAAAAAATGTTTAACCGTATTATGGATCTCCTGGACGAAGACGATGACGTCCAGGCAGTATACCACAACGTAGACGAATAAACTGTGAGTGCGGCGGGCAAGTTATAATGAAAACACCAGCATGCACCGAAGGTGTTCCATGAGAGCCACAACACTGTGCAAGCTCGCTTGCAAACAGTGTTGTGGCTCTCATGGAAAAGATTGCGAAGCAAATGCTGGTGTTTTCATTATAAAAAAGAACGACATAAGAGCGGTAAACGATATGAGTAGACTATGCAAGGGCGCTGCCGCCGCTTGCGGTGAGCGGCGCTCTTGTTTAGTCTACGAATAGACGAAGCAGTTGCGGAGCCTGCGCCGCCGCTTGCGGTGAGCAGCGCCCTTGCATAGTTTACGAATAGACGAAGCAGTTGCGGAGCCTGCGCCGCCGCTTGCGGTGAGCAGCGCCCTTGCATAGTTTACGAATAGACGGTATAGTGGCGGAAGAAGGTAATTATGGCGACATGGAATTCCAGAGGTTTGCGGGGATCCTTTTTAGAAGAACTCATCAACCTCACAAATGAAAAATACAGAAACCAGAAGCTGGCGCTGATCCAGAAAGTGCCGACTCCGATCAAACCTATTCATATTGACGAGAGCACAAGACATATCACGCTGGCGTATTTTGAACAAAAAAGTACAGTGGATTATATCGGTGTCGTGCAGGGAATACCCGTCTGCTTTGATGCCAAAGAGTGTGCGGAGGATCGCTTTCCCCTCGCCAATATCCATGAGCATCAGATGAAGTTTATGGAGGAATTTGAGGCACAGGAGGGCATCGCTTTTTTACTTATTTATTTTAAAAACCGAGACTGTTTTACCTATCTTCCTTTTACATATTTAAAAACTTTCTGGGAACGGATGGAAACGGGAGGGAAAAAAAGCTTTGCATTTGATGAGTTGAACCCTTCTTTTGAAATATCTACATACTCCGGAACCTTTGTTCATTATCTTGAAAAAATTCAAATGGATCTGGAGGATAGACAGTAGCTGTCACGCCTATCTATGAAAGCCGGTTGCTCCGTGCTGGCGCACTCCCGCAACCGCCGCCGGAATTCGCAATCCAGGCATTCGCCTTCCTTGCT
>CAJUFM010000014.1:46210-47957 GCA_910585745.1 uncultured Eubacterium sp.
CAGGCATTCGCCTTCCTTGCTCATTCCGTCGGTGCGCCAAATGTCCGAGGATGCTGTCAAGCCTATCTATGAAAGCCGGTTGCTCCGTGCTGACGCACTCCCGCAACCGCCGCCGGAATTCGCAATCCAGGCATTCGCCTTCCTTGCTCATTCCGTCGGTGCGCCAAATGTCCGAGGATGCTTTCAAGCCTATCTATGAAAGCCGGTTGCTTCGTGCTGACGCACTCCCGCAACCGCCGCCGGAATTCGTACTAACGGGCTGCCGCCCTGCGTACTCATTCCGTCTTGCCCGTCCAATGACCATGTGTCTGTGCGTGTAAACACGCTCATCCACATGGTCGCTGTCCGGGGCTTTCATAGAAAAAACTTCCAGAATTAAAAAAACCTTCGTGGGTACAATAGTATCAGATAACCGAGTGGCTTAAACATGAAATGTTTCGGTAACGGAATGTTTCATAAAAAAAAGACATTCCGTTATCTCTCAAGATAAATACTAAAATATACGGAGGTGAATGATCATGAGTAAATCTAGCAACAGAATGGAAGTACCACAGGCTAAAGACGCTATGGACAGATTCAAAATGGAGGTTGCATCCGAGCTTGGAGTAAACCTGAAAGATGGTTACAACGGTGACCTCACATCCAGAGAAGCTGGAAGCATCGGTGGCGAGATGGTTCGTCAGATGATCAAGAAGCAGGAAGAGTCTATGCGTTAGTAAGGAACAATTACTAATAAATAAATCTGCGTAAACAACAAAAGGGCATTTCTGATAGAGTAACGAATATCAGGAATGTCCTTTTTGCATAGTGAAAAAGTAAAGATTACAAAATTACTGACTCAGTCATTTATACAGCAAAGATTAAAAGGTGGGGAATATCTAATCGGAATCCGGTATAGTGTAAGCACAAAAGATAATGGAGAACCAGAGTTAGCGGTTAAAAACTGCAAAGTAGTCTGAAGTTTGTTAAAAAAATTGCCGTAAAAGCGATGAAGAAATTTAATGAAAATATGATAGAAATATAGGTGTGCTTGTGGTAAAATTTTATTTAAATATAAAAAAATATGGAATTATATGAGAAGTTGGGATATAAAATTTTGAAAGAAAAGCAAATTGATGATGAGTTAAAAATTTGTATATTTTGAGAAATCAGTTTAAAAATCGTATGCAGGAGAATATACATTATGTTCCAAATTTTATGCAGTAGGAACACTTTTTCGTAAAGGGAGAAAAAATATTAACGAGGGAGGAGAATTTGAAATATGTTACGATTTGGTATGCCTACTATAATCGAATTTGATCTACTGGAAGATACAATAAAACTTTGTAAAAAGCTTAACTTATCTGTTTGAAAATTCGCTGCAGATTATAAGGAATCATGGAAAAAATTTCGCGCCATTTGCGAAAAAGCAATTGATTATGCGGATATAAAAATCTGTATTGAAAATACAAATGGTTACAGAGATCATGAAAAGCGGGCAATAGAATTTCTTTTTCAAAGTGATGTGTTTGGCCTGACATGGGATATTGGTCATTCCAATGCTGTTGCTAATGCGGACGAACAATTTATTATGGATCACAAAGATAAGTTATTCCATTTCCATCTCCATGATAGTATAAGTAAGAATGACCATATGCCACTAGGAGGAGCATCAACGGTGTATAACGAATATGAAAATGAAAAATTTTTTGAAGAATATGCAAAAATGCCACGCAGTAAAGACGGTTTAAGTTCTGCTGGAGAATGG
>CAJUFM010000015.1 GCA_910585745.1 uncultured Eubacterium sp.
AACAAAGTGTTATCCTTTAACCTTCCCTCCCGATAATCATCAATTATCGTTACCATCCTCCCACCCTCATCTGGTTCCTGGGATGCTTGGTTTTCAATATCTCCATCTGCTTCCGGCTGGCAACTTCAGTATAGATCTGAGTCGTCAGGATGGAAGAATGCCCCAGCATCTTCTGGATATAGCGGATGTCCACATCCTCTTCCAGAAGCAGGGTGGCAAAGGTGTGCCGGAACATGTGGGGGGTAATGTTAAGACAGATCCCGGCCTGTCTGGCATACTTTTTGATCATCTTGCGGGCAGACTGCTCCGAATAACGCTTTCCGTAGCGGTTCAGAAAAAAGAACTGCTCGGCCTGGATTTCTTTCCTCCAGTGGGCGCGGTACTTCTTCACCTGACAGAGTACTGCAGTATTTGCGATCTGGATGTAGCGCTCCTTGGAGCCCTTTCCACGGATACACAGGATTCCCTGCTCCAGATCCACCCGGTCTGGCCTCAGATGGCAAAGCTCAGAGATCCGCAGACCTGTGGCAAATAATAATTCCACTACTGCCAGGTCCCGCTCCACATTTTTCCTCTGCCAGGGAGTCAGATCTTTGTCATTTTGAAGCGAATACATAAACGTCAACAGACGCTCCACCTGAACTGCAGGTATGGTTCGGGGAAGCACTTTTTCCTCCCGGAAATCCATACGGATCCTACGCAAAGGATTTGCCTCAATCTTCTCCTCCATTTCGAGGTAATTGTAAAATGCCTTCAGGCTTGCAATCTTGCGCTTGACTGTCTTCTGTTTATATCTCTGGTGAAGTCCCACCACATAGCCCTCCAATATCTTCCTGGGAACCATAAGAGATCCCTCCTGGCAGAATGCTTTAAACTGCAGCAGATCATTGGTATAGGCACGTATCGTCTTTTCATCCAGTCTGCGTTGGTTGGTACAAAAATATAAATATTGCTGAATTGCCTCATCCATCGTTTTCATTTGTATGCTCTCCTTTTTTATTCAAGGATACCATACTTCTTATTTATAAGGCACAACTTTCTGAATCTATATGTTGCCAACAAAGGCAGCGGACCGCTTCATTGCTAATACTATTATAGCATCTTTTTTTCCTCTTGTGTTGAAAATGCCGTATACGACATAAACTTGCGACAAACGACATGATTGTATACGATTTTCTGGGATTTGAAAAATAAATTTTTTAGAATTTTCTAACCTGAAAACAGTCCATTTTGGGAAAAATCCCTCTTTTTCCGCCATCATATGTTGAAGATACATTAACCCCCGAGCGCCACGCTTCGCGAGCCTGCTCGAGGTCGCAGGTGCGCTCAAATTCATCACGAGCAGGCTCGCAGGTATTCTCACTTTATCTTTGCGCAAAAAATTCAGCCACCTGCCAGGAATCTCCCCCGACTGGTGGCTGAACTTATTGTTGGAAACATTTTTAATCTTCATCCGGTAATTCATCTAGTGCCTGTTTAAAACGCTCCACGATTGCTTCCTGAAGTAAGTTCCTCATCTCTGCGTTGATGGGATGGGCAATATCCCGATACTCGTCACCGTGAGTCTTCTTACTTGGCATCGCAATAAAAAAACCTCTTTCGCCCTCGATGACCTTGATATCGTGAACAACAAATGAATCATCAAATGTAACTGACGCTACCGCCTTCATCTTGGACTCGTTACTAACAACTCGAATGCGAATATCCGTTATTTGCATCCTTTGTTCCTCCTTACTGTTTTTACAGTACGTAACGCGCATTCTTTTCCAACACTATTTTGATTTTCTCCGGTTCTCCAACATAGTTGGAGTTTGCTCGAATGGTATCATGGCTCTCAACGATGCAATTCTCAATGTAAGTATTATCGCCAATATACACATCATTTAAAATGATGGAATTGCGAATGGTACAATTATTACCTACGTACACTTCTTTAAACAAAATGGAATTACTTACCTCACCATTGATAATACATCCACTTGAAATCAGACTGTTTGTCACCTTGGACCCGGCATTGTATTTCGCTGGTGGCAAGTCCTCAATCTTGGAGGCAACCATTGGGTACTGATTAAAGAAATAGTCCCTTGTCTCCCGATTCAGGAAATCCATATTGGTCTTATAATATGAATCAACAGTTGTGATATTGCTCCAATAGGAGTCCATCTGATATGCATACAGCTTTTTCAATCCTCTGTAACGGATAAAGATATCCTTTACCAGATCAAAACCGCCTTCATTGCCTGCCTTTTCAATCAGTTCGATTAATTGTCTGCGGCGTATCACATAAATACCTGTGGATACCGTCGTCTTTGATGTGACGATCGGCTTTTCCTCATACTCTGTCACAAGTCCAGATTCATCGATCGATACCACACCAAATCTACTTGGGTCATCCCGTTCCCCGAGATCCTTTGTTACAATAGTGATGTCCGCATTCTTCTCCACATGATACTCCAGCACTTTGTTCAGATCCAGTTTGTACACACAATCTCCAGAAGCAATCACCACATATGGCTCATGACTTGATTTCAAAAAATCAATGTTTTGTGCAATGGCATCTGCCGTGCCCCGGTACCAGTAGCTGTTATCCTGCGTCTGGGTAGGTGTAAATACGAACAGCCCACCCTGCTTTCTACCAAAGTCCCACCATTTGGATGAACTCAAATGCTGAGTCAGTGATTTTGAATTATACTGGGTAAATACAGCAACTTTACTTATGTGAGAGTTTGACATACTGCTAAGTGCAAAGTCAATACTGCGGTAACCTCCTGCAATCGGCAGCGCAGATGTGGCTCTCTTCGTCGTAAGTTCTGTCATGCGTGTGCTGCTTCCACCAGCTAAAATAATTCCTATTGCTCTCATAATATGTCACCTGCCTTTATCAAAGTTCCGCCGCCTTCGAGTACATTATCTGGATAGTCCTCTTTCGTTGTGACCCCTGATATGGCAGTGTTTTTACCGACTGTAACACCGTCCGGTATTACGGTATCATCTCCCACTGTAACTAGATTGAATGCATAAACATCCGGTTTTACCTGATTTACAGCACCGTCTTCACCTGCCCCCAATATGCAGTTATTTCCGATGACCGTATCCTCTGCTACAATGGTCTTGTCTAACACAGTGTTTTTACCAATCCTGGTAGAATTCATTATAATAGAATCCCTGACGACCGCCCCCTCTTCAATAATAACGTTCGATCCGATAACTGAGTTATGTACCTCTCCGTACACTTCACAGCCATCTCCCATGATTGCCTTGTCTATAATGGCGGAGTCCGCGATATACTGCGGGCGCAGCCACTCATTCTTAGTATAGATCTTCCAGAATTCCTCGTACAGATTAAAAACAGGAATCAGGTCGATCAGTTCCATATTGGACTCCCAGTATGACCCCAGAGTCCCCACATCTTTCCAATAGCCATTAAACTCATAAGCAAAAATCCGGTCTCCCCGTTCATGACAGTATGGAATGATATGCTTTCCAAAATCACAGCCCGGCTGATCCCTCAGCGTGATCAGAGCTTCTTTGAGCACTGGCCAGGAGAAAATGTAAATCCCCATGGAGGCAAGATTACTTCTTGGCTGCTCCGGTTTCTCCTGAAACTCCAAAATCCTCCGGCTGTCATCCGTAATACACACCCCAAACCGATTTGCCTCTTCAATCGGCACCGGAATCGTAGCCAAAGTAACATCCGCATTGTTTGACTTATGAAAGTCAAGCATTACCTGATAATCCATTTTGTAAATATGATCCCCACCCAGTATCAGAACATATTCAGGATTATAATAATCCATATATTTTAAGTTCTGATAGATCGCATTTGCGGTACCGGTATACCATTCGCTGCTATTACTTTTCTCATAAGGAGGGAGAATGGAAACACCTCCCACATTCCTGTCCAGATCCCATGGAATACCAATCCCGATATGAGTATTCAGTTTGAGAGGCTGGTACTGTGTCAATACCCCCACAGTGTCAACTCCTGAATTAATACAGTTACTCAATGGAAAATCAATGATACGATACTTTCCCCCAAAAGCAACAGCAGGTTTTGCTACATTAGCAGTCAGAACACCGAGACGGGATCCCTGGCCTCCTGCCAGCAACATAGCTATCATTTCTTTCTTTATCATGTAATCACCCCTGTTGTAGTTAGTACCTGCCGGAGACGTGAACCCCGCAGGCCATATTTGTATAAAAAGATTATAACACACATGATACAAAAAATAAATAATTTTCATAAAAATTTTTTGTTTTTTTTTACTTTTTTGGTAATTTTGCACAAACCAAAAAAGACTGCTCTTATACATTT
This sequence comes from uncultured Eubacterium sp., assembly GCA_910585745.1. GTDB lineage: Bacteria > Bacillota > Clostridia > Lachnospirales > Lachnospiraceae > Eubacterium_F. The sequence continues at coordinate 4,316 of CAJUFM010000015.1, forward strand.
TCACCTTTCCCTTGTATTTTCTGTATATTCGATTTATACTTATAGCAGTTTCATCATATTCATATTAATAATGAAAAGAAGGGATGGTTTTAGAGCTATGTATAATATTGACTTTAGTGTTCCACAAACTGCATACTTTATCGGTATTGGCGGTATCAGCATGAGTGGATTTGCGGAGCTTCTTCAGACCATGGGATTTACAGTAACAGGTTCTGACCGGACAGAATCAAAAATCACCAGACATCTGGAAGGGCTTGGGATAAAAGTAGTATATGAACAAAAGCGAGAAAATATAACCTCAGACATAGATTTTATTGTTTATACAGCAGCCATTTCGGAGGATAATCCAGAATATGTCCGGGCAAAAGAACTGGGAATCCCGATGATGGAACGAGCTTCCATGGTGGGCCAGGTGATGAAAAATTATTCCACCGCCATCGCTGTTGCTGGTACCCATGGGAAAACCTCTACCACCTCCATTGCTTCCCACATCCTTTTAGAAGCGGATATGGATCCTACGATCTCTGTGGGCGGAATTCTGCCAGGGATCGGAGGAAATATCCGGGTTGGAAGATCTGGAAATTTTATTACAGAGGCATGTGAATATACCAACAGCTTTCTCAAATTTTTCCCTACCATCGGAATTATTCTTAATATAGAAGCAGAACACCTTGATTTTTTCAAAGACCTGCGGCACATCCGAGACAGTTTTCGCCAATTTGCAGAGCTTCTTCCCGCGGATGGCACTTTGATCATCAACGCAGATATCGAAAATTACGAGGAGATCACCAGAGGACTTGCCTGTCAGGTAATCACCTATTCCACAGATAATAAGGAAGCTGATTTCTCCGCCTGTGACATTGAATTTGACCAAATGGGCTGCGGAAGCTTTACCCTTCTGCGTAATGGAGCAGAAATGGATCGCTACTCACTTGGTATCGTGGGAAAACACAATATTTCCAACACCCTCGCCTGCCTCGCCATGGCCTCTCTTTTTAATGTTTCACCAGAAGTGTGCCAGAGTGGTCTTTCCAAATATAAAGGAACGGAACGCCGTTTTCAGCTCAAAGGGGAATACAATGGTGCAACGATCATTGACGACTACGCACACCACCCCACAGAAGTACGCGCTACGCTGACTTCTGCCAGGAACTACCCCCATAAAACATTGTGGGTTGCGTTCCAGCCCCACACTTATTCACGAACAAAAAACTTCCTGACAGACTTTAGTGACGCCCTTTCTCTCGCCGACAAAATTGTTCTGGCTGACATTTATGCTGCCAGGGAAAAGGATCCCGGCGATATTTCCTCCAAAGATCTGGCAGAGCAACTGAAAAAATCCGGAAAGGAAACATTCTACATCGGTAGCCTGGAAGACATAAAAAACTTTTTTGAAAAAAATTTAGTGAACGGTGATTTGTTGATAACTATGGGCGCAGGAAACATTGTGGAAGTTGGGGAAGCTTTGCTAAAACAATAAGTTATCCACATTATCCACAGTCTTATCAACAATGAGTAGAAAAGACAGGCTGTGGATACTTTTTTACCTTTTTGATTCTGTGAATAACTATATTTTTTACACAAATTTGTTAAAACAACGAAAAACTGTGGTTTTTAAGATTTTTTTCTACATGAATAGTATGTCCAATTAATAGTTATCCACACTATGCACATTATCCACAGCTTTTATTCTACTGAAAAGGTACATTTTTTTGCCTATTTACAGATTTCAAAAATTAGGGTATTATCAAGAGTGCAAAGCAGGCATATGGCAGGTTATCATCGCTATTAACCTGCAGATAACTTCATAGCTGGTCTGCAGTTAATTTTATAGTTAGTCTGTAATCAGCTTACATTTCAGGAGGCAGTACAGAGCATGGGGTTTCTATTAACAAATCATTTTCCAGTATACAGCACACAGGTTCCGAATCGTTTTATCGATGAATATATGCCCCACGCAAATGGCAGTTTCGTAAAAGTATATCTTTATCTCCTAAGACAGATGAGCTCCGGCACAGCCCCACTGACCATTGAAGGCATGGCCGACATGCTCTCCAATACAGAGGCAGATATCCTGCGGGCATTACATTATTGGGAGAAGCAGGGACTTCTATCTATTTCTGAAAAAGATGGACAGCCAGAAGAAATCTGCCTTCTTCCCTTTCCAGAGAAAGAAAGTTCTGGGGGACAAGCCATCCCTTCTTCTGTACCTCTGGATATAAACCTGGGCCGTCGGCAGGAAAAAACAGCGGAACAGGAGACAGCTGCCGCGAAAGAAACGTATCCGGAACAAATTTCCGAGCTGGAACTTCTACACACTTCCGAGCTGGAACTTCTACACACTTCCGAGCCGGAACTTCTACACACTTCCGAGCCGGAACTTCCCAAACGGCATACTTATTCCCCTCTTCAGGCAGAAGCGTTGAAAAAAGATGAAGAGATCGATTCCTGCCTGAGTATGGTAGAAGCCCTGCTGGGTACTACCATGGGAGATGCCCATATGCAGCTGGTTCTTTATCTCATGTCAGATCTTGGCTTTTCTTCCGAACTTGTGATCACATTGTACGAGACCGCACTGTCACGGGGAAAGAATAAAACAGCTTACCTCGAAGCCATTGCCCTGGACTGGGCAAAAAAGGGAATCCATACAGCAAAGGAAGCACTGGAAGAAGCTTCTTCCTTCAACGGTACATATAAGCTTGTGTCAAACGCCCTGGGAATCCGGCGCACCCTGGCTCCTGCCGAAAAACGTATTATTGACAAATGGGAACATTACCATTTTGCAGATCCTGTCATTGAAGAAGCATGCAGCCGTACGGTTCTGCAGTCAGGAGACACAAATCTGAACTACACTTCTAAAATCCTGGAAGACTGGCATCAAAAAGGTGTTACCTGCTTAAAAGATATTGATGACTGTGACAAGTCCTATTTTCGGCAAAAAACGATTTCAGCCCAAAACATTAATCGGAATCCCATGGCAGCAAAGAACAAATTTCAGAATTTTCCACAGAGAGATTATTCCCAGAAGGACTTTGCTGATCTCGAAAAGCAGCTGTTGCATCAGTAATGCTTACAGTTTAAAGTATCGATTTACGCTGACACAAATACAGCTTTTTTGCCGACAGCAACATAAATCCTGTGTGATTGGAGAAAAATAAGCTATGCAGCTATTAAATGAACAATTTAATTCTATTTATTCCGAATACAACAAAACCCAGTTACAAAATAACCGTCTCCTTCTGGAACGGCAGAAAGAGATTCAGGATAAGATACCAGAAATCGCAGAACTTAACCGCCGGATCTCTGAACTTTCCATCAATGCCGCAAAGCTGGCTCTGGATGGATCCGGAACAGGTTCATCCAGTCTGGAACATGAGATTAAAATGATCTCCCAGAAAAAAGCTGTACTTCTCTCACAGCATGGTTATCCTGAAAATTACCTGCAGCCAGTCTATAACTGTCCGGACTGCCGGGATACTGGATACATCGACACCGAAAAATGCCACTGTTTCCGTAAGCGCATCGTCTCGTATCTCTATGAACAATCTAATCTTCAAGACGTTTTTAAGACCGAGAATTTTTCTAACTTTAATGAAGAATACTATCCAGATGACTATGTTGAAGATTCTACCGGAATGACACCCCGGGATAATATACGCAGGATACACGAAACCGCGCTGTTTTTTAGCCGGAATTTTGATAAGACCCACGACAACCTGCTGCTATATGGAAACACTGGTGTAGGAAAAACATTTCTGACACACTGCATTGCAGGAGAGGCTCTCGAACACTCTCACACCGTTGTCTACTTGACTTCTCTCGGTCTATTTGATATTTTAGAGAAGAACAAGTTCGACAAAGATCTGAGTTCTGTGGAGAAAAGTGCTACGGTCTCCTACATTCTTGACTGCGATCTTCTGATCATTGACGACCTGGGTACAGAGCTGAATAACGGTTTTACCTCTTCACAGCTCTATCAGGTAATCGATACCCGGTTGATCCATAAGAGATCTACGATCATCTCCACGAATCTTTCCTTTGATGATCTCAGGGAACAATACAGCGAACGGATCTTCTCAAGGATAACCAGCAGCTACACCTTGCTGAAACTGACCGGAGACGACATCCGTCTCAAAAAGGCGATTACTGCCAGGCATTCATAAACCTTCTATTGCCGCAAAGGCATTAGTACATAAATAATACAATACATTTGGAGGAGACATTCATGAATTCGAACAAGTTTGCAGACATCATCCCTTATGGAGATCTGGGAATCATCGCATTGGAGAGCAGCAAAGAAATTGGCCGGAAAGTGGACAGCTACATTTCTTCCTGGCGCACCATAAGCGAAAACAATGAAGAATCCATTCACTTTGCCAGCTACAAAAAAGATTCCTACCTGCTGGATGCTTCCTGCCCACGTTTTGGTTCCGGGGAGGCAAAAGGCATTCTCAACGAATCTGTCCGGGGCAAGGACTTATACATCCTGGTGGATGTATGCAACTACAGCCTCACTTACAAGCTATGCGGCCAGATCAACCGGATGTCGCCGGACGACCACTATCAGGATCTCAAACGAATGATTGCGGCAGTCAGCGGCAAGGCAAGACGTATCACGGTTATCATGCCATTTATGTATGAGAGCCGCCAGCACAAAAGAAGCTCCAGAGAATCTTTGGACTGCGCCCTGGCACTCCAGGAACTTGTAAATATGGGCGTGGACAGCCTTATTACTTTTGATGCCCACGATCCCCGGGTTCAGAATGCAATCCCTCTGAATACATTTGAGACGGTGCAGCCGACGTATCAATTTATCAAGGCAATGCTGAAAAATGTTCCCGATCTTAAGATGGATCCTAAAAATATGATGATCATCAGTCCGGATGAGGGCGCCACAGGCCGGGCGATCTACTTTGCTGGTGTCGCCGGCGTGGATATGGGTATGTTCTATAAGCGCCGGGATTATACGAAGATCATAGAGGGAAGAAATCCCATTGTTGCCCATGAATTCCTCGGTTCCGATGTGGAGGGAAAAGATGTGGTCGTCATTGACGATATGATCTCCTCTGGCGAAAGCATGATCGATGTGGCGACAGAGTTAAAGCGCCGCAAAGCAAACCGCATCTTTGTAGCCTCAACTTTCGGTCTTTTCACCAATGGTCTTGAGAAATTTGACAAAGCCTTTAGCAGCGGACTGATCTACCGGCTTATGACCACCAACCTTGTATACCAGCCAGAAGAACTATTGAAGAGAGAATATTACATCAACGTGGATATGAGTAAATATATCGCCCTTCTTATCAATACGCTGAATCATGACGCTTCCATCGCAGGCCTTCTGGATCCATCGGAACGGATACAGCGGATCCTGAAGAATTACGAAACGAACAGGTAGCAATGTGGCGTCAGGAAACCAGCCAGACGGCACCCCGAAACCAGAACAAACACAATGGTGCCATTGCGGATGCTTTACGCAAAGGCACCATTGTGTTATAAAAATAGTATAATCCGAAATTATGGTTGTACGTTTCCATTTTCATCCTTAAAAGTGGTATCGTCCGGAGAATAACTTGTATCGTCATTAGAGGAATTTCCTGTTCCGGTTCCATCTCCTGGATTCACACCAGGATCCGTCCCCTGATTTCCACCTTCCTGCGTCCCCCCTCCACCAGGATCAGTGACCGGCGGTTGAGGTTCTTCTTCCTCTGGCGGCGGAGTATCATCATCCTCTTCCGGAGCTTCCGTTGGTTTAGGTCTTTTCGTTTTTTTCGGTTTTTGCTTTTTGTCATCATCCTCCTCATCTTTATCATCCTTATCCTGCTTTTTATCGTTGGAATAAGTCCGATAATCCGGTTTCTTATCCGAAGAGGATTTTTCTTTCCAGTCATCCCTGTCCTCATATGCAAAGGTTTTAGGTTCCAGTTCTTTGTGGATCTCATTCATATATGCCTTCCACGTGCGACCCGGATAGGTTGCACCATACAAGTCTGAAATCGGGACAGGATTGTCACAGCCCACCCATATTGCCGTAGTAAAATAAGGGGTAAAACCACAGAACCAGCCATCTTTCTTATCATTAGTTGTTCCGGTTTTGCCAGCGGCGGTCATTCCGTTGTCCAGTGACAGTGCCGAACCGGTACCTCTCACAAGAACACCTTTTAATATATCCACCATCGTATTCGCCGCATGGGCATCATAGATGTATTTTTCATCCACATCATCATCCAGTATGGTATTTCCTTCAGAGTCCAGAATCTTTACAATACAGGTAGGTTCCCGGTATTTTCCATCATTCTCTATGGTTGCATAGGCTGATGCCATCTCCAGCGGACTGCACCCGTAGGTGAGACCGCCCAGGGATGAGGCGCTGAAATAATCATTCTTATCAATCTTTGAAAAATTCATTTTCAACAGATATTCAAGCCCGGTTTCCGGGGTCAGCTCCTCAAAAAGCTGCCAGGCGATGGTATTCAAAGACTGTTCCACTGCATACCGCAGGGTAACTCGTCCGTGATACTTTCCATTGGAGTTGGAAGGACCATCTTCAAATTTGTGGTCATTCACAATGGAATCCGGCGTGTAATCCCTCTCCAGGGAAGGAGTATACACGAGTACAGGCTTGATACTGCTTCCCGGCTGCCGGTATGACTGGTAGGCACGGTTCAGGGTATATCCACTGGTTTTCTGGCTTCTTCCGCCAACTACCGCCACTACTCTTCCGGTCTTATTGTCGATACAGACACCGGCGCCCTGCATCTTATAAATACCATTTGTCCCCTTCTCAGTAAATCCTGCCAGGTTGGTATTGATGGCCTGCTGCAGAGCCTTCTGCTTTTTCAGGTCAATGGATGTATAAATCCGGTATCCGTTGTTCAAAAGCTGTTTTTGCGCCGCCGCATAGGCGTCGTTGTATTCTTCTTTGTATGCACTTGCTTCTTTATCAGAATCAAATTGGTTGTGGAACTTAAATCCATTTAGTTCCATCAGCTTTCTTGTAGCACAATAAGTCACAAATGTCTGAATAAAATTCCGTTTTACTGGTTCAGTGATATTTAGCTTTATTTTCTCTTCCACTGCCAGATCATATTCTTCCTGGGTGATCGCTTTGTCTTCCAACATCTGTTTCAGTATCCGGTCACGCCTCTTTAGTGTATTTTCCATGCGCTCCACCGGATCATAAAGAGTCGGGTTATTCGGTATCGCACAGAGGAAACAGAGCTGGGACAGGCTTAAATCTTTGCAGCTGGCACTGAAATATCCTTTCGCCGCTGCTTCAATACCATAGTAACCATTAGAAAAATAAATACTGTTCAGATAGAACTCAAAAATCTGCCTTTTATTGTATTTCTTCTCCAGTTCCAGCGCTATAAATATTTCTTTGATCTTTCTCTCATAAGTTTTTTCCGTATTCAGGAAGATTCCCCTTGCCAGCTGCTGGGTGATCGTACTGGCTCCCTGACTGATCTCGCCCTTATTCTGGATCTGAACCCACACGGCACGAATGATCCCTTCCGCATCAATTCCATTGTGGGAATAAAACTTCTTATCCTCTGTCACAATAAAAGCATCCTGCACATACTCAGGTATCTCATCAATTGGAAGATAATATGAATCCTTGTCTCCTTTGAGCACAGCAATCTGCTTTCCCTTGGAATTGTAGGCGATGGAGGTTTCAGAGCTGCGGAAGGTCTCCGGTGTAGAATTTTTCACCAGCTGGATCGCCTGATCCTGGGCAGCAAAAATATCCCTCCCATATTTTACATAAAATACAATCCCTGCTACAAGCAGAGTGACCAGGAACAACAAAATAAATATCTTAAAGCCAAACCAGAACTTCGGGTGCTTTCTCTGCTTTTTCTTTTTTACTTTATTTTTAGCCATAAAAGCCTCCCATCAAATACTAAGTTTAAACATACAAACTATTTTAACACAGTTTAGGGTATCTTGCAAAGTATTTCTGAGTGTATAAACCGTGCCCTGTGTGCCCATGTATGCCCCCTGTTCGCCATACGGTATCCCTGTGCCACCAGATATTCCCATTTTTCTTTATCTGAGAGAATTTGCTCTGCTTTCTCCGGAAGTTCCTCCAGTTTTGCCAGATCATAACGGACAAAATGCTTTCCGTCCTCCAGGATCTCATCCATATACCGCGAACTGTCGCTGAGGCTGACTGCCCCATTCAGCATGGAATTAAATACCCGGTCATGGGCTCCGTCTTTAAACCAGGGCATAACATTCAGGGATAAGCGGCTGCGGCTGATCTGCTGGAGGCACCCCAGAGAATCCAGCACATTTCCGTTTATAATATTTTCAGGATGACGGCATTCCAACTGATCCCAGCCCGCGCCAAAGCAATGCACCCGGAAACCATGGTCTACCAACGTCTTCACTACCTCGCCGCGGAAATAGTGACGTACATACAGGTCGATAAAGATCATATTGGGCATGGTCTCTTTCAGCCCCTTTTCATCAATATCCTCCACATCCCGGTTCAGGTGTTCCATGATCACAGCATCCATGGACCTCCATGGATGACGGATCAGATCATGTATGATATCATAATAAAATTCCGCATATTCTTCCCCATGGCGATGGATCGCCTCATGGAAGATTGATGGCGGATTATAATTGCCTGTAAACACAATGTCATACTTTCTGTCATCATAACCGGGAATTTTCCCATTTTCCCACAGACTTGTACCTCCCAGCGGCATGAATGGCCCCCGGCGCATCTCCGGAAAAAAACGTTTGAGATAAGCCTCATGCTCCCTGTCGATAGAAATCTGTATATATTTCTTAGGCAGATAGGGAAGAAACTTGTGATAATAAAATGGATGATCCACCACAATATTAATAAACAGCACATCTCTGGCATCAAAAAAAGATATGCCCTCCGAATCAATAAAATACTCCTCCCCGGCACAGCCGTCAAAGTTAAAACTAACCGCGGCTGTCACCCCGGGTTCACAGAACCAGATCAGGTCACTCAGGCTTCGGTATTCTTTGCACTGGTCAAAGTAAAACACTTCATATCCCAGCAGTTCAAAAGTCTTTCCCATCTGTTCAGAGAAAAACCACAGGGTCTCTATTCCTTTTGTAAAGAGTATAATTTTTTTGATCATATGTTACCTCATTCACAAATTTTTCTGTCTTTATCTTACCTCTAAATTCTTTGAATCTCAAGGTTAAGTTTTAAATATTTGGTCCGATATATATATTAGATAAGGATTTATGTCCGTAAATTAAAACCAAGGAGGGGAAAAAAAATGAGTGTTAACGGAGTTTCTAATTCTCAGTCCACAGCCTACAAACCGGTGTCTAATACAACCACAAAGGCTGCAGACAAAACAAAGAACGAATCTGTTTCTTCCAAAGAGACGGGTGTTGTTTATGAACCATCTAAAGCTACGGAGAGCGCCGGTTCAAAAGTAAAAGATTATTCCAGTATTGCAAAACAGATGAAAAGCGAGCTGAATACGAAAAATCAGCAGCTTCAGAATCTGGTAAACCAGCTTCTGAACAAGCAGGCAAACAAATACACCAAGCTTTCTCAGTTATTTGAGGATGTAAAAAATGGAAAGATCAGCGTTGATCCAAATACAGTAGCCCAGGCACAGAAAGATATTGCTGATGATGGTTACTGGGGCATCGAGCAGACCAGCGACCGTCTGGTTTCTATGGCTCAGGCTCTCAGCGGCGGAGATTCTGCCAAGGCAGATAAAATGATCGCTGCGATCAAAAAAGGCTTCGATCAGGCTGCAAAAGCATGGGGAGGCGAGCTTCCGGATATCTGCCAGAAAACCATTGACTCAGCAGTAAAGAAAATGGAAAACTGGCGCGATGGACTTTCTACTCCAAAGACCGAGGAATAATAAACAACATATTCGTTTAGGGGCATCTGCACGAGAGATACTTATCCCCCATGCAGATGCCCCTCTTTTTATAATTTACAGTGAACCAATACTTATTTATTGACTACTTTCCATTTACTGAATAATAACCCCCCCTTTACCAAGTCTTTGCGAAAGACCTTTTGAGGCAGGGTTCAAATTGGCACCGTCGAGCTAAATTAATTTTGATAATAATGTACCCACACCAACTCATTACTATCATTCGACTTATAGGTTTCCACATAAAAATCCAAGTCGTCGCCATTCACTTTTAACCATCCGGGAAAAGCTGAAATTGGTGTATATTTAAACGTCTCATCCTCTTTGTTATAATACATTTTACTTATGGGCAACATTATATTCTACTCTTCATCCGTAATTTTGCCATGGTAAATCCCGGTCTCCCACCGTCCCAAATGCTGGAGCCATCTCCGAATATCCCTCTTTGACTTGAATTTTATTTTTTTTTAGAAATTCAGAAAATTGGGGCTTTTCTGGAATAATATCATAACGTATTTCTTTCTCTTTATAAGGCAGAACCTCTGTTTTTGACTCTGTATTTTTATTATTTTCTCCCGCCCCACAGCCAGCGCAAAATAACATCAGACCTATTATTATCATTAGCATCTTGAGAAATGTTTTCAATTAAAAACCCTCCTATTATATCACTTAAATCCTCCAAAAAAGGTACTTCCCAAGCCAATAATGACTCGGAAAATACCTTTTTAAAACTAAAATATCAGTATCCCCGCTCCACGGATTTCACAATGATTGCCGCATCTGGTTCCAGATCTACGGTGACTTTTCCGTCCTTCACCACATAGATCCTCGCATTGACGTCAAATCCGCCGTTGTCACTGTAGATCATGGACGCCATGGTCTCACCATCATGCATTTCCAGCCGCCATACCGGCACCTCCACCTGGCGTCTCACTCCGCCGGCCTGCACCAACACAAAAAACTTATCCTTTTCATCAAAGCGGCCATAACCGATCAGATTTCTCTCATTGACAAGGTAAATCAGCCCACCGGAGCGGAGCGCAGCATAGTCTTTGTGAATGCGGATGGCTTCTTTGTGAAAAAGAATCAGTTCATGATCTTCTTTGCCCCAGGGATAGGTCCGCCGGTTATCCGGATCGGTCCAGCCACGTACACCAGCTTCATCACCATAATATACGGTAGGAGCCCCCAGCCAGGTCATCTGAATGATCACCGCCGCCATCATTGCGGCTTTGCGGACACCGTAATTCGCCGACTCCGGTCCGGCGGATGCCGTTCTTCCAACACGCCCATTGGTTCTTGTCAAAAATCGGGAATGATCGTGATTGGATAACTCATTCATCGCTACCAGAAGAGACTGCATGCTGAATTTGGCTGAAAACTCTGTCATTCGCGCAAAAAACAGGTCGCCGTTTCCTTTTAAGTCGGGACGGCTCACATCGCTGTGTTTCTCCATTCCGGTCAAAAACCAGCTCACCGGCTCCATAAACGCATCGTAGTTCATCACCGTATCCCATTGGTCCCCTTCCAGCCAGGATGAGGGATCTCCGTAATGCTCCGCCAGGATGATCGCTTCTGGGTTTGCTTCTTTCACGTTTTTCCGGAAATCCCGCCAGAACTTGTGGTTGAATTCCTGGGAATGTCCCAGATCTGCCGCCACATCCAGCCGCCATCCATCCACATTATAAGGCGCAGATACCCATTTTCTGGCGATACGCATAATATATTCATAAAGTTTATCTGAATCTTCGTAATTCAATTTGGGAAGAGTGTCATGCCCCCACCAGCCGTCGTAGTGGGTATTTCGGGGCCAGGTCCCATCCGGAAAAAATTTGAAGAAATCATGATAGGGACTCTGTTCTTCTATAAATGCACCTTTTTTATAGGAAGCATCTGTCTCATAAATCCCCTCTCTGTCGATCCATTTATTAAAGGAACCGCAATGGTTAAACACACCATCCAGAATGACCTTCATCCCCCGCTCGTGCACTTTCTCCATAAAATAGGCAAAAAACTTGTTGGATGCCTCCAGGTTCTTTTTATCCACGACGCGCTTTATATATCTGGAAGCATGAGAATTATCATGATCCCCTTCTTCCAGTGTGTCTCCGCCATCCTCCTGAATAACAGTAAAATGCGGATCGATATGATCATAATCCTGTGTATCATATTTGTGATTAGAAGGAGAAACAAAGATGGGATTCAGGTAGAGCACCTCAACGCCTAAATCCTGAAGGTAATCCAGCTTATCCAGAACTCCCTGGAGATCTCCGCCATAAAATTCCCGCACTCCCATAGACGCAGGATATTTACTCCAGTTTGATACACCTTTTACATGCTCGCCAATGTAGGAATACTCGTCATTCACCACATCGTTGGTGCGGTCTCCGTTGTTAAAGCGATCCACATAGATCTGATAAAATACTGCGCCTTTTGCCCAGTCCGGTGTCTTATAGCCCGGAAAAATCCGATAGTAAAATCTCTGCTCCGGCTGATCCACGTCGCCTTTCTTCGTAAAATAAACCTTTTCCTCCCCCCGCTGGACAAGAAAACAGTATCCAAAACTTTCTGTCCCCAGCTGCACTGTAGTTTTGTAATAATCAAACAGCTGTCCGGATTTTTCTTTTTCCATCTGGATCTTCCCGTTCTCTGTCACAAGATATACCATATCAGCATTATCTTTTCCTGTGCGGCACCGAAGCACTACCTGCTCATTGATCCCAGGTTCTATCGGTGAGACATACTGTTCCGTGCCTGAACTAAATATTGCTTCCCGAATTAATTTTCCTGTTTTCATAATCATACTCCTCATTTTAATGATTGCAAATAGTCAAAAGGACAGCTTCACGTCGGCTGTCCTTTTGGGAGAAGGTATTTTTGTTACTTATGGGGTGTAGCAAAAACTATATAATGTATTGGGGTTTACGATTAGAAGTATAGCATCTTATCGTAAATAAGTGTGCACAAACATTTATTAATTTCATAAATTTATTTGTGAGTATTGCCCAATCATTTCTCCTCTTTTGAGAACCTGCACAATCGCTTAAGCATTTTCCACGGTTTCATCGTCATTTTGCTCAAACAGCAATTCAAACTCATCTCTGGTAATCCTCTCCTTTTCAATCAGGAGTTTAGCCAGCCGGTCAAGAATGTCCTGGTTAGCTTTTAAAATGCTGGTTGCTTTCTCATGACAGCTGTTGATGATCTTTTTGACCTCTCTGTCAATGATCTCTGCAGTGCCCTCACTAAAAGTTTTCGTGTGGGCGATATCCCTTCCTATAAACACTTCATCGTCCGAGGTATCGTAATTTATCATTCCCAGTTCCTCTGAGAATCCATAACGGGTAACCATATCCCTGGCTGCTTCTGTCGCCTGCTTGATATCCTGGACAGCGCCGGTCGTCACATCATCAAAGGCAATGCTCTCTGCGATACGTCCGCCAAGACATACTGTGATATCCTGGAGCATCTTGCCCTTCGTCAAATGCAGCTCATCCTTTTCAGGCAGCGGCATCGTATATCCCGCGGCTCCCTGCCCGGTAGGAATGATAGAGACGGTATATACCGGTCCCACATCCGGCAGGAGATGAAACAGGATGGCATGCCCCGCTTCATGATAAGCAGTGATACGTTTGTCTTTGTCAGAGATGACCTTGCTTCTTTTCTCTGCTCCGATGCCTACCTTTATAAAGGATTTCTTTATGTCTTCTTCTACAATAAATACCCGGTTATCCCTGGCTGCCGCGATGGCTGCCTCATTCAGGAGATTTTCCAGGTCAGCACCCACAAATCCTGCCGTAGTTCTGGCGATGTCTTCCAGGTTTACGTCATCTGACAGTGGTTTATCTTTAGCGTGGACCTTCAGGATCTCTTCTCTTCCCCGCACATCCGGCCTGCCCACTGTGATCTTCCGGTCAAATCTTCCCGGTCTAAGGATCGCCGGATCTAGTATATCTACACGGTTTGTCGCCGCCATAACGATGATACCCTCATTGATTCCGAAACCATCCATCTCTACCAGCATCTGGTTCAAGGTCTGCTCTCTCTCATCATGGCCGCCGCCCAGGCCGCTTCCCCGGCGTCTCGCCACCGCGTCAATTTCATCAATAAATACGATACACGGTGCATTTTTCTTTGCCTCTGCAAAGAGATCGCGTACTCTGGAAGCACCCACTCCTACAAACATTTCCACAAAATCTGAGCCGGAAATACTGAAAAACGGAACACCGGCTTCCCCGGCAACCGCCTTCGCCAGCAGGGTTTTTCCTGTACCAGGAGGTCCTACCATAATGACTCCCTTAGGAATCCTGGCACCGAGTTTTGTATATTTACCAGGAGCGGAAAGAAAATCTACAATCTCTTCCAGCTGCTCCTTTTCCTCTACCAGACCTGCCACATCCTGAAAGGTTTTGACCTTATCATCCGGCATCGTAAGTCTGGCACGGCTTTTTCCAAAATTCATCATCTTTCCGCCGCCACCGCCTCCATTGGCATTGGAGGACATCATGCTGAACAGCAACAGGATCAGCACTACTCCGATGATATATGGCAGAACTTCCAGATACCAGGGAGTTCTCGCCACATCCCCCACTTTCACATGGGTAAAGTTTTTTTCATCGAGAAACTGCAGGATCTGGTTGACGTCCGATACATAGACCCGTTTTTCACCATTGGAGTACTTTGCGGTCAATTCCCCCGTGGGCACCTCCGCATTCTGCCTCACTTCCACACTCTGGATCTTTTCCTCCATAATGTCCTGCTTAAACTGTGTCACCGAATAATTGTCCTGGTTAGAATTTATGAAATCATTGGCAATGAACACTAATGCCAGTACCATGAGCATCAGCACGAAAAAGCCATAGCCTTTAAACGTCTTCATTATTTGCCCTCCTTAAAGACCAGTTCACCGATATATGGCAGATTCCTGTATTTCTGCGCATAATCCATTCCGAACCCGACCACAAAAACGTCCGGGACTTCAAATCCCACATAATCCACTGTCACTTCTGTCACACGGCTTCCCGGTTTGTCAAGAAGTGTACACAGGCGCAGGCTTTCCGGTTTGCGCTTTGCCAGCATATGAAGCAAAAATGCAAGGGTTCTTCCACTGTCCACTATGTCCTCTACCACGATAACATTTTTCCCTTTTACATCCAGATCGGCATCATTGCTAAGCTCCACTGCCCCGGAACTGGTCATCCCGTCCCCGTAGCTGGACACACTTAAAAAGCCAAGCTTCACAGGAACTTTTATATATTTGGAAAGTTCACAGGTAAAATATACGCTGCCCTTCAAAATACATAGCAGGTATACTTCCTTTCCTTCATAATCCCGGTTGATCTGATCTGCGATCTCCCGGATCTTTGACATAAGCTGTTCTTCTTTAAATAATACTTTTATTTCTTCTTTCATCGTTCTCTCCTTATCATCCCCATGCCAGCACAACCACAAGAACTAATCTGGTCTCCTTAGTAACTTTATATGCATAACTGATCCGTCCCGGAACTGCCCAGATCACATGATTTTCTTCAGCCAGCACGATCTCTTTTGCCCTCTCTGACGCGGGAATCTTTTTATCAATAAAATATCGGGAAAGCTTTTTCCGGTTTCCCGCTGCATCCATGATAAAAAAGTCTCCCTCTTTCGGATTTCTGAGACATAAATCACCTTTTATTTTATCATAATCCAGCCATTTCGTATAGTCTTTTTCTGGAATTTCTTCCGGGAGTTTCCTCCTGGGAACCACATCCATGGCGATCCACATTCTGTCCTTTCGGATTTTCACCGGTCCTTCATAGGGAAGCTGGCATTTCTGATAAAACATTTCCCTGCTCTGATCGGCTATATTGCGGTACCAGACACATCCGTATCTCCGCTCAACACATACTTTTCCCGGCAGGCTGACCTGTTTTCCCACCTCCATTCTGGACATGGCGATCAGCTTTTTATAATGGGTTTCGCTGATATCCTTCACCGATTCACGGAAATTTTTTAAAACCAGGCGGATGACCTCAATCTGTATAACCAGATCCAGCCGGTCGAATTCATCACAATTATAATAGTACTGCCCCTGATCCGCATGCACAACCTGCATATACTCTTTTTTTGCCTGCTTCTCAACATATGCATTCTGAAGGGCAATTTTCTGAGCCGCCTTTGCCACATGGGCTTTCGCTCTGTTATTTATTTCCCGTTCTACATAAGGAAATACCCGCAACCGCAATTTATTTCTCGAATATTCCTCAGAATAGTTGGTCTGGTCCTCACAATACGCCAGTTTTCTCTCCTGTACATATTCTTCGATCTCCCGTCCCTCCGCAAAAAGGATCGGGCGGATCACATATTCCCGCTTGGGATGGATCCCTGACAGCCCTCTGGGACCGCTTCCACGGAACATCTGGAAAAGTACAGTCTCCGCCACATCATCCTGATGGTGTGCCACAGCGATCTTATCAAATCCTTTTTCCATACACACATGACGCATGATCTGGTACCGGAGATAGCGCCCTGCCTCTTCTTCCGACATTTTAAGTTCTCTGGCAGCCTGTGGCACATTCACCCGCTCGCTGTAACATTCCAGTCCCCGTTCCGCCGCCATATCCTTTACGAATTGTTCATCCCTGTCTGCCGCCTCCCCGCGGATGCCGTGGTTGACGTGAACCACCAGCAGTGTCAGCTCAAATTCCTCCCGGCACCGGTCCAGCACATCCAGCAAGCAGACCGAATCCTTGCCTCCAGATACTCCTACAACAATCCGGTCTCCTCTATGAAAAAGTTTATTCCGTTTATTGTACTTTAGTACTTTATCCTTAAACACTATTGTTCTCCATTCATTTTTTCCATATTCCTGCCACCAGCACGCTCATATCATCCGATGCTTCCCTGGCATTTCTGGCAAGCGCCTGCATCAGCACTCCGTTGGCAATCTCTGACGGATTGTTGCTGTCTATATTCTCCAGTATATTTTCCACATAAAATTCTTTGTCCTCCCCTGGAAAGGCATCGATGATACCGTCGGATACCATAACCACCATATCGCCATCTTTCAGGCTTGTCCTTGTAGATTCCGGAGACGCTTCCATATCAATGCCCATGGGAAGGGTTTTGGCAAAAATGGTTTCCACGCCATCGGCGCGTTTGATAAATGTGGCAGCCGCACCGTTTTTTACCGTCTCACATTCTCCACTATAAAGGTCTATCGCTGTCATGTCAAGGGTTGTAAACTTTTTTCCCTCATAAGACATGACAAACAACGTATTCATGAGACGAACGGCTGACTCTTTTCGGAATCCCGCTTCGATGAGACTCTCCAGTACCTCTACCAGATTTTCACTATCCTGGCATGCCCGGCTTCCGCTGCCCATCCCATCCGAGAGCACCATAACCAGCTCCCCGGTAGAAAGCTCCATAAAGGAAAAATTATCTCCGGACACAGTCTCACCGCTTTTTGCCACTCTGGCAAGTCCGGTAAGGGTCTTATAATTCATATCCCGCACGAACGAAACCGCCTCGTATTCTTTGGGGATGACATTTCTCATGTACCTGCCGGGACACATCCGCTGATCCAGAGCATGTTCCAAAGCCACACACACATCCCTTTTTGTGATACAGGCATTCCCCCTGGCTTTCGCTATAAAACAAATTTCCAGATTCCCTTTCCGGTCCGTCTTAAAAGACAGGTTCTTTACCCGGATTCCCAGGCTTCGCAGGGCAAAAAGAACCTTTTTCTTCGTCTCCACCGGCACCTCCGCAGTCTGGTTCAGCTCCTTTGTAAATTCTTTCAGCGCCTCAGCGATCTCCATCATCTGGCCCGCCATCGCCTCCCGGCTTTCTGCCATTTTATTACGCCAGCTCAGGTTCATCCTCGCCACCGCCATACGTTCATTGATCTTTTCAATATATTCGTCCAGCCTCAGACAGCGGTTTAAAAATTTCTCACTGATATTCTGTTCTTCCACCACACCCTGTTCGCTCGCCGCCGCAAGGATATTTTTTATATTTTCGTAGGTCTCCTCATAATTTGTCTCCCAGCAATAGTGGCAGTTCACACACTGCTGGCAGACTTTACCGGACAGGTCATCAAAGATCTCCTGGATCTCATCCCCGGATATCTGCCTTTCCTTTTCCGTAAAGTCACTAAAAGATTTTGCCAGCCGTTTAAAGGCTGTAGCGAACCCGTCGATCTTATAATTGGCAAGAGTTCTCAGATCCTCTTTGGCAAAAGGATTTTCCTGATCTTTCGTCAGGTCATTTTCAATGGTCCGGATAAAAGAACCAGGGATAGACAAAAAGATGATCGCCGCTGAAACCATCCCCCGCAATTCCACGATCCCCAGCACCTCATTTCTTATGACATATGCCATGATGATCCCCATCACAAGAAATGCCGCTGTACTCATGATACGCCCAATCTCCCGGAAGATCCCAACACCGATGCCCAGGAGGCAGTATACCCCCACCAGAACCATGCCGCTGCCAGAAGCCGCCGCCAGAATTCCTCCCGCCGCCCCTGCCATCGCTCCCGGCGCCGCACCATAACGGTATCCCACAAACAGCACAAGAAGATAACTGAGAGTCTCGATAAAGGAATACACCCCCTCAAAAGTCCGGGGCATTCCATAGACCGCCAGGGCCGCCAGGGAAATAAGGCTGATCATTTCCTCATTTCCAAGGATCTTTGCCCAGTCCTCGTATAATAAGAAACGTACTCCCCACTGAAATACATTTGCCATGGCAACAATACACAGACTCTCCAGCAGACTCAGCCACACCGCTTCTATTGTATTATTGTTTACTACACCAGTAGTAAATCCAAGGATAAAATTTAATATCCCACTGACGCATGCCACCGCCAGAACACTTCCCTCCTTGCCGTCGATCCGCCGCATGACATACTGTACAAATCCCGTCAATAGAATTAGAAAGGTGTACTGCAGAAAGTTCAGCCCTCTCGCCTGGGTCAGCACACCTCCCAGGACAGACACCAGCACCAGCATCCGGCTGCCGGGACAGACTCCCGCCGCACACAAATAGGCGGGGGCAAAAGGATTGATGGAAAACATCCACACCCTTCCAAGCATAAAACCCAGCACCGCCTGTAATATCCACCTTTTTTTTGAAACCGCACCTTGTATCATCATTTCCTCCATTCTGAGACACTTCCTGGAGCAACCGTAATATCAGATTGCTGCCCATGCCCCGTCACACAAATTACACTTGTAGTACAAATAAGTATAGACAAAGTGGGTATCAAATTTTGTCAAAAAAAGAATCATGCCAAAAAAACTTTTCGACACGATTCTCACTCTGCTTTGAAAATTATCTCATCCTCATATACAAGGCCAAATTTCTCCCTGGCCGCGTTTTCTATGTATTCATCTGTCTGCATGTATGCCTTCTGCTCCTGAATGGACTTCTTTTCCTTCTGAAGCTCGTCTTTTTTCTGCTGCAGCTCCTGTTTCTGCTTTTGCAGTTCAAGACAGTTCGCCTTCAAAGAAATACTATGAATCCCAAGAGTAGCACAAAACAGCAGAACCACCGTCATCACCAAATAAAGCCCGGTGCGGTTTCTTCGCCTTCTTCTTCTCATATATTTCCTCATTTCTGCAGGGGACAGCCTAATCCCCCTTCTCATTGTTTTCTATAGCTGTAGACTGCTGTGTAATTGATATTATAAAGTGTTTTTTAGTAAATATCAAGAGTTTTTTTCTCTTTTTTTTATTAATTTTTTCAATTTCTTACAAGCAAATAAAAGGGGGCGGGTAAGCAGCCGGAAAGTTTTTTGGACTGCCCTCACGCAGATGCTGGATATCCTCGTTCCAAAGGTCTTCCGAAACAAGATCGCCCCTGCCCCAAAGGCAAAGATAAAAAAACTCCGGATCGTTCCATTATTACAAAGGAAGATCATCTGAAATACACAAATTCCGCTGACCGTAAAAAACATCACATCCAGAAACAGTTTCCCTACGATCCCTGGCCGGAACAGTCCCCGGATAATATTAATGATCTCATAGGCAAGCATCACCGCCACTCCGCTTATAAAGGATCCCAGAAGAAAAATAACCTGACTTTTTATCTCATCCATTATTTAAACAGCTTTCCAAAAAATGAACCGGCATCTTTCACAGAATGGGTATCGGAATATTTTAGCTCACAGATATTTCCTTCCAGATCCACCTCGCCCTTTTCCAGGGTCAGCCGCTTGACATGAAGATCTTCTCCCCGAAATGAAAGCATCCCTCTGGTGGTTTCAAGCAGGATCTCATTGCTGTCAAAGGAGATCACCTCCTTCACGCCGGATACCGCTGCTTTCCTGCGGTCGATCATGTTTACATCCTGCCTTCCCGTCAGCCCTTCATTCCTCGTCTCCGCATACTGGTTGTATCTGCTTTTCTGGGAATCCTGCAATTTGCCCACCTCAATAATCCATTTAACATAGTATATGCGGAAGCTTGGGCAGATATGACAGAACACAGGGCTGCAGGTCCCTGTCTACAAATATCGGTACAGCTCCTTTGCCTCGTCCTTTTTGTAGGTTTCTTCGATGCTGAGTACTTCCACTTTCGTATTTTTATTTCCAAACTGTATTTCGATAATATCCCCCGGTTTTACATTAAGGGACGCCTTTGCCACCTTATCATTTACCAGAATGCGCCCGGCATCACACGCCTCATTGGCCACTGGCCTTCTCTTGATCAACCGGGATACTTTTAAATATTTATCTAATCTCATATAATCCTCCATTCCTAATGTATACAAACGTACAAAAACGCCGATCCTGACAGCATCCAGAATCGACGTTATATTCAACAATTGAAAATCCCATACAAACGCTTGATTATGCGTTAACAGCATCCTTCAATGCTTTACCAGCTTTGAATTTAGGTGCTTTAGATGCAGGAATGCTCATCGGCTTCTTCGTAAGCGGATTGATCCCCTCTCTTGCTGCTCTCTCAGTCACTTCAAAAGAACCAAAGCCAACAAGCTGAATCTTTTCGCCCTTCTTCAATTCATCTGTAATAACGTCAACAAATGCTTTTAATGCTTTCTCAGCATCTTTTTTTGACAAATCTGCCTGATCAGCAATAGCTGCAACTAATTCTGTCTTGTTCATGGAATATATCCTCCTCGTGATTTTGCTTTATTTTTTCGTAAACCTACAATCCCTGTAAACCTACTAAACATATTTATAACCTTTTTTCAGCCATTTGTCAAGGTTTTTTGCAGTTTTTGGCATTTTTAACTGAATTATAAGTTTATAAGATATTAATTCATGCTGCCAGCACATTAATTAAATCTCATTAGCTTTCCATCTGCCTTCCCAGGAAGTTTGCTCCGCACAACGCCATTTTCTCCTCAAACTCTCCGAATTTTGATTTATCATCCCCGGAGACCAGGATCACTGCACCAATGGCGTCTCCCTCAGATACAATGGTTCCCACCGCCTGGTTTACCTCGGTCTCCCCATCTTCTGTTATCCTGCAGCGGGATTCCTTTTTATTTGTGGATAATATATTTGTCCGTTCATCTATGCACTGCTTTAACTCTTTATGAATGTCTTTTCCCGAATAATTTTTCTTGTCTGGACCCGCTGCCGCCACGATCTGATCCCTATCTGCCACACAGACTGTACATTTGGCTACGTTTGCTACAGACTCTACATATTCTTTTGCCAGTTCTCCCAGTTCTCCAATGGGAGAATATTTTTTCAGAATGATTCCACCCTCGTGGTTGGTGAATATTTCCAATGGATCCCCCTCGCGGATCCTTAATGTCCTTCGTATTTCTTTTGGTATCACGATTCGTCCCAGTTCGTCAATCCGACGCACAATTCCTGTTGCTTTCATTTATTTTTTCCTCCATAGCCATTTTTCTTGTTCGTTACAAAGATTTGCTTTCCAAATCATTGCTATGGAGTTAGTATGTGGAAAAGCTGGGGATTTATTCGCGAAATAACAGGTACTTTTTCATTCTGTCTGCCCGCAGGCTGCCAGGGCAGCCACTGCGCCGTCTGCCGCCGCTGTCACCAGCTGATGAACCTGTTTGGTGCGGCAGTCCCCTGCCGCATAGATTCCTGGCACACTGGTGCGGCAGCTCTCGTCCGCCTTTATATAACCATGGGCATCCAATTCCACCACATCCCGAAATTTCCCATTTTCCGGCATTTGTCCCACTGCCACAAATACTCCGCTGAGGGACAGCTCACTGACAATTCCAGAGACTGTATTTTTTACAATAATGCTTGACAACCGCTCCTTTCCCCGTAGTTCTGTCACCACACTATCCAGGACAAGTTCTACGTTTTTTCTCTGAATCAGTTTGTTCACCATAGTATTTTCTCCCCGAAAGCGGTCCCTTCGGTGAATCAGATATACCTTGCGGCAGTTCTCAGACAGATAGAGAGCATCTTCTAGCGCCGTATTTCCGCCTCCTACTACTGCCGTATCTTTTCCCCAGAAAAATGCGCCGTCACACACGGCACAGTAGGATACTCCATTTCCCGTCAGCTGCTCCTCCTGCTCCAGTCCAAGCTTCCGGTACACCATGCCGGTGGCGAGAATAATTGAATTGCATGCCAGCTCCTCATCACCGCATCTTACCAGCTTTTTTTCTCCCTCACACCGGATGGCTTCCGCAGGAGCATACCGAAACTGAGCCCCTGCTTCCTCTGCCTGCTCCTGCAGTCCCTGAATAAATTCAAAACCAGAGATATGCTTGATTCCCGGATAATTATCAACCTCTGGTGAGTTCACGATCTGACCACCTGCGTTTTTCTGCTCCAGAACGAGCACACGTTTGCCGGCTCTCGCCCCGTACACTGCCGCGGAAAGCCCCGCCGTCCCGGCGCCCACCACAATGATATCATACATCTCCCGTCTGCTCCCTTATGCCCATGCCTTCTGGCCGTCAGTAAACGGGGAGAGGCTTACCCGGATAAAGTATCCTTTATCATGATCACACACAGGACATTTTTCCGGCACTTTTTCACCTTCAAAAATGTAACCGCAGTTCAAGCACATCCAGCCCGCCTTCACATCGGATACATAAAGTTTATTCTGCTCCAGATATTCAGCAAACCGTCCAAAACGGTCTCCATGCACTTTTTCGATCTCCGCGATCATCCGGAAGGAATTTGCCACTTTCGTAAATCCTTCCTCCATCGCCTTTTCACCGAATTTTTTATATACGTCGTCATGCTCTTCGTATTCATTATGCTGCGCCATTCTCAAAAGCTGTCCCAGGTCCTCCGAAATATCCACTGGATAGCCCCCATCTACATGAATCGTCTCTCCAGAGAGCTCTTTCAAATGATGATAAAAAATCTCCGCATGTTCTTTTTCCTGCTCTGCCGTAAAAAGAAATGCCATGGAGATAACCTGCTGATTCTGCTCCTGCGCCTTCTGCGCTGCAAAAGTATAACGATTTCTCGCCTGGCTTTCACCGGCAAAGGCACGCATCAGATTGTCCTTTGTCTCGCTATTCTTAAATTCCACTGCCATGATGGATTCCTCCTTGCAAACTTAATTTTTCCATAGCATTACCAGAATTTGCATAGAATATACGAATTTTTTCCAAGAGAACTTTTTTATTTGACAGCACCGTCAGCTACTACATCTCTTCTTCATCCTCTGGACGCCATGCTTGACCAAATTTTACATCACGAAACAGCGCCGAAAGCCCGGTGATCTGCTTTAATCTCAGTATTTCATCCCTGTCCATGCCAAGGTGCCTGCTGATCCAGGCATCGGACCGTCCGATCTCATGAAGTTCTTTGACGATATTACTCATAAGATCCACATTATGGCTTCCTCTGGCGCGGTTGTGGCGAATGGTGCTTGCCATCCGGTGGTCAATGGGTTTATCAATGACCGAGACCGGGATCATTCCTTTTTCCCGTTCATAGATATCCGGGAATTCCATCATAATACGATAGCGGTGGAATCCGTCCACGATCACGTATATGTCTTTTTCTTTGGAATAATAGCAAACGATAGGCATCGTATACCCATCTTCTTTTATACTCTCATATAGAAGCTTCATCTCCGGGGGCGCCACCGCATTGGGATTATATGTATTGGGTTTGACTTTTTCCACTGGTACGGATATCACATTATAAACTGGACTTTTGTATGCCATTTGTTATTTCCCTCTTTTCATCCTAACTCTTTTACATTTTTGTATTTCATCTTGATTATGTCAATACGCTTTTGTTGCTGTCTTGTCAGGCCAAAGCCCATAAACCGGCAGATGTGGTCATTTTTCAATATACAATAGCACATCCTTTTCCAGCTGGGTATGTCTTTTGTAGATTTTATATCATCTGTATGGTCGGGAATCCTTCCCTCAAAGATAACCCTGGATTTCTTATTCAGAGTGTAATTTGAGACGCCATTGCGCCGGATCTTGTAACCATGCGCCAGAAGCTCTTCAATCGTCTCCTCATCCAGACCGCCTCCAGTGTTATGCCAGAACTTAATGGAAGTATTAAATTTTTTTACATAATTATTTCTGAGCCGGACAGGCAGTGTATCCAGCAGAAATTTTGTATAGGACTCCCATGTATGCCCTTCAGGAAGTGTCACATTGCGGTAACCCATCGCCTTACTTCTTCCATAGATACACGCGAAGTTCGCCCCCTGAACCCTGCCGATCAGCTTCGCCCAGATCTCAGGATCGATCACCCGGTACAGGTTCAGGCTGTCTTTGGAGTAGTCGTTAAAGGGTGAAGCAACCCGCATCTGGGAAGCGCTGAGACCTGCCATATAATATAGATCATAAAGACGGTTATAATCATACTCAAACAGATAATTGGCATGCCAGATATCACTGGTGGACCAGTCATAAATTGGAGAAGCGCACCATACATCTTTAAACTGCCTGCTGATCCAGCACTCATCCTGATACCCATATTTCTTATTTAGAAAGCCACTATACCTCTGCATGGACTCATCCGCTCGCATCCCCAGCAGACACACCGTCTTCTTCCCTTCATGGGACATACTGTACCACCTGCCAAACTGCTTTGCCAAGTCCTCCTGGTGCATCCGGTACTTATAGGTGGTCATCGGATTATTTTCCATATTGATCACATAATCATGTTCTGGCATCGGACGCACCCACGCCTCCTGCTTCTTATCGTCCCAAGGATACCAGAACATCTCATAGCTGCTCAGGGCAGTCCGGGTCGCCATAGGAAGACATACCCAGTAGGGTTCCACATCCTTTTCAATGCGCTTAAAAGTCCGCTCAATATACTCTGTGGTCACCGTATACTGGGCTTCAAAATCCTGATGGAACACACCAATCCTTTTATCCGGTGCATATTTCTTCTGATAATCCAGCACGAGATTTAAAAGAAGCCCACTATCCTTTCCTCCTGAAAATGAAACATATATATTGTCAAATTCATCAAAAATAAACTTTAACCGCTCCTGTAAAGCGTCAAATACATTTTCTTCAACATAAGAACGTATCATGTGTTACCTCCATCTTTCAGCATTAAGCCTTATGCCACTTTATGGTAAATATACCACATTATGGTAATCCTTTCAACCAGCACCTTGTATCATCAGATTAGAAACCTTGCCAAAAAATATGATATCTGCCTTATATTTTGAATTTATTTAAGAAAAACAAAAAGAAGAGCACAAATCTGCACTCTTCTTCTATCTGTTTTATTAATACCCCGAAGTCCTTTTTTAAATCTGGTGTAATGACACTGACAATTCCCTCAAATTAATAATACATTAAGGCTCCTGCATTTCCTTCATGTATTTTCTAAACCGCTTTGGCAGCATCTGCATCTGCAGTCTGGGGTTGATTCTCTCTTTGATAGCGATGGAATCCACGAACCGCTTCCACAGTCTCTGCCACAATTCTTCACTGGCCGAGACACTTAACTCTAATGCTTCCAGATCCACATCTGACATCTCTGCCAAGGAACACCCCTTTCCACTCTCATGGATGAGCACTGTCCGATGAACCGTATCAGCGATTACCCAGTTTTCTCCAGAAAAACGGTCAGCGAAATGCTCTGCCATATAGGGAAGGACAGCATTTTTCGGATTGATCCTCCCAAAAAGCACCCCGTTTTCCAACTCCTCGAATCGGAGAAACTGGAGTTCATGCTGTATCTCATTGATAATATGGCGCTCCAGCTCCATCAAATACTGGACCTCCGGCCGGGTTAAGTGATCCATCACCTTCCCACCCATGTGTAGCGCCAGGATAATCCCCCGGTAAATCCCGTCTGCCTTTCCTGGGTCGTAAGATACAGAACATTTTTTCATCCATTCATAGACCGGAACAGACACCTTATTGCGCAGGGTACGCGCCACCTTCTCTGCCTGATCATAGTCAGTCTCCACCGGAATATATCTTGCAAACAGCTCCTGATGGTACATCCTGTCACTGATCTGAATGCGGTTGGCGGCGTGGGGATGGCCTTCCTCATAAGCACGGTATACCGCGGTAAATATCCCATCCAGAGAATCCTCACAGAGGTAGATCCATCTCTCATCCATACCTCGCCACCTCCCCCGCTCCTGGGGCTGTCACAGCACCAGGATACAGATCCAGAAGTGACATCTGTTCAAACCGGTCTTCCCCGGTGACGGAGGCCGGAAGCCTCTCTCTGAGTCCCAACAGATTAGTCAGTATGAATCCTTCGTTCATACGGAGGGGAACCATCGTCTTCCCGCCACAGGTGATAAAATACACCGCCCGCTTTAATACCACTCCAAACTTTTTCAGTGCCTGATAGTCCAGACTCCCAAGCCGTCTCGCCGCCATGATGCGCCTGGCTGATTTGACACCCACTCCCGGAATACGAAGCAGCGTATGATAGTCCGCCGTCTGCACCTCCACCGGGAAAAACTCCAGATGGTTCATCGCCCAGTTACATTTCGGATCTAGATGGACATTTAAAAAGGGATTCTCAGCTGAAATAATCTCTTCCGCCCGAAATTGGTAAAACCGCATCAGAAAATCTGCCTGATAGAGCCGATGCTCCCGGAGCAGCGGCGGCCCTTCCCTACCCTCCGGCAGCGCCGGATCTTTCGTGGTGTTGACAAATGCCGAATAAAAAACCCGTTTCAGGTCAAACTTCTGATACATCGCCTCCGCCATGTGCACGATCTCATAATCGCTCTCTCCCGACGCCCCCACAATCATCTGTGTGCTCTGTCCCGCTGGCACAAAACTGGCATCCGGATGAAATTCCTGCAGGGCAAAACTCTGTTTTACTGCTGGCAGGACTTCGGACTTTACAGAACTTTTCCCTCCACCTATTACCTTTTGTCCATCTCCCATCTTCCCACTGAGCTCCCCTGGCAGGGCTTCCCGCTGCGCAAAACTTTTTCCAGTTCCTGGTACACCTGCCCCAGCGCCCGGCAGTTCCGGTACGCTGCCATCTCCCAGCAGAAGTCGGCTCTCCCGGCGTCCCATCTGGATCTGGCGCATGGGAGTCAGTATAGTCTTTCTGGATTTCTGGGGAGCCAGTAATCTCAGCCCATCCGCCGTAGGCAGTTCCAGATTCGCACTCATCCGGTCCACCAGCCATCCCGTCTTCTCGATCAGCAGAGGATCCGCCCCGGGGATCGCTTTGACATGGATATATCCATTAAAGCGGTATTGAACCCGCAGAAGGTGCACCGCCTGGTAAATCTGCTCCATGGTAAAATCCGGATTCTTTCGTATCCCGGAACTTAAAAATAATCCTTCGATATAATTCCGCCGGTAAAAGGAGATGGTGAGCTCCGCCACCTCCTCTGGAGTAAAAGAGGCGCGGGGCACGTCATTGGAGAGACGGTTCAGACAGTATTTGCAGTCGTAGACACATTCATTCGTCAGTAATATCTTTAAAAGCGAGATACACCTCCCATCTGCGGAGAAGCAGTGGCAGAGCCCCGCAGCCACAGCATTCCCCATAGTTCCCTTCACCCCTTTGCGGCTGGAGCCGCTGGAGGTACATGCCACATCATACTTCGCCGCATCCGAAAGGATCTCTAATTTTGAAAAAATATCCGCCGTCAGTTCCATTGTTCCACCTCCGAACATCTGTTTTACATTATTGTAACACATATGTTCGGGAATATCAAACATTTGTTTGTATTTTATTCATTAATAATTTTCCGGCTGCAACGATAGGTGACTGTAAAATATATGGCATATATTGCGAGAAGTACCACCGAAGTAGCTACAATGGAAAAAAGCAGTCCCGTTTTACCAAATACCTCCATGATATATATACACACCTGAATACCGAAGATGGAATGTATGACGGCAAGGAAAAGAGGTGTGCTGAAAAAGATCAGGTTCTGCCGGAATAACGAGCGGTGAATCATCCTCTCATCCACTCCGATCCTTCGCAGGATCCGATATTTTTCCCGGCTGTCCGCTGCCTGGGACAGCTCCTTGAGCGAGAGCAGGGCAAAACTGGCAAGGACAAAGATAATGCCAAGATACAGACCCAGGAAAACAATCAGTGCAGTAAGTCCAATACTTCTCTGATATATCTCTGTTCTGGTAGAGGAATATATACCCTTTTCTATCATCTTTTCATTGTTTAGAAGGCGATCCATCTCCTCCACACTTTTTTTATTTGTATCATAATTTGCAATGTAGTAACTACGGTCCGGATGGAGATTTTCATCCGCCGGGATATCATCAGGCATAACGGTAAAACCTATCTCGGAAAGATTGGATGACATATCCAGGAAACCATCCTGGCACTCTTTATATCTGGGATGGTATTCCTTTCCTCCCAGCCGGATCACATGGCCTTTCTTCAGAAAATGTTCATTATAGGAATTCGCCGTAGAATCATAATTTGAAATCACAAGATACTCATCCTCCGCCAATGTCTGCTTCTTCAGTCCATAGATTTCTGCGGCCTTATTATAATCGCTTAATTTTATTATTTTACCTGTATTTGCAAAAACATTTGTACTATCACTGTAGCTCGCCTCCTCTTTTTCATCCCATTCATAGTATTCATAACTCGTAAATTCCACCGAATTTTTAAAAAGATCTATGTCTATTCCCTCTGCCTGCAGTTTTTCAGTCATGAACTCCTTCTCACTGTCAAAAGGAAGACCTTGATCATACATGCAATTAAGATTTACATCTGCCGGCACCAGTGTCCTGAGATTATCATTCATGGATTTGTTGATAGAAAAACTTGTGGAAAATATGCAAATAGTTATAAACAGCAGGAGACAGATGATGCTTCCGGCAAAAACGTTTGTATTTACACGGCTGCTGATCTCCTTTGTGGTAAAGGTATTAATCCCCCTCAGATAGCTTTTCTTTCTGATCTTTGACAAAAATATCAATAGACCAGACAGCGACCAGAAAATCAAAAAGGTCGCTATGATCCCTTTTATGATCTCAAATAATATCTGACTTTGCTCCGTCAACTTCCCAGCATTTGCCGTCACCATCCAGTAAGCATGACTGAGCACCACTACTGCCGCTACAAATACCACCAGACAGATCCACGGGTTCTTCGCAATATTTTTCTCCGACTTCTTCTCCGCATTTAAAAGATTTATCAGCCGCGATTTGCCTACTACAAATATATCCAGCAAAAGTACCAGTGCATACATGATCAGAAAATAGATCACGGTCTTCCCAACAGCTTCCGCAGACACATCAAAGGTAAACTGCGACATATCCGCCTCAAAGAGTTTCGCCACCAGCAGACTCATTCCCTGGGACAATATAATGCCCACTCCCATACCTGCCAACAGGGAAAGTATTCCGATGATCACTGTCTCCGCCATAAGGACTCCCGCAATTTTTTTCTTTCCCATGCCCAGAAGCATATAGATCCCAAACTCTTTCTTCCTTCTCTTCATAAGAAAGCTGCTGGCATACACGATGAGAAATGCCAGTACCACCGACACGATCACACTTGCCACCGAAAGAGTGCTTTTCATCAGATTTAGGATATCATAGTCATTTGTAAATATTTTCGTCACTACTGTCTGATCTGATATGGCATTAAATACGTAAAACACAGAAATACCAATAATAAGCGTCACAAAATATACAGCATAATCCGACATGCTTTTTTTCATATTCCGGAAAGCCAGTTTAAAAATCATTGAGATCACCACCCATCAGCGTAACAACATCCATTATCTTATCAAAAAATTCTTTTCTTGTATCCGATCCCTTTCTCACCTCATTAAAGATCTGCCCATCCTTTAAAAAGATGACTCGTGTGGCAAAGCTCGCCGCAAATGCATCATGCGTCACCATAAGTATAGTGGCACTATAATTCTGGTTCATCCCTTCCATACTCTCCAGAAGGCTCCTGGCTGATCTGGAATCCAGCGCCCCTGTGGGCTCATCTGCCAGCACCATCGCTGGATCCGTGATCAGCGCCCGTGCCGCCGCAACCCTCTGCTTCTGTCCTCCACTCATCTGATAAGAATACTTTTTCATCACATCACTGATACCAAGGATCCCCGAAATCTCATCAATCTTTGCGTCGATCTTCAAGGGCGCCAAGTTCTGAATGGACAGTGGCAGCGCAATGTTTTCATATGCTGTCAGCGTATCCAGAAGATTAAATTCCTGAAAGATAAAACCAAGCTTTTCCCGGCGAAAGCGGTTCAGGGCATTTCCTTTTATCCTGGTGATGTCCTTTCCTTCCACAAATATCCTGCCGCTGGTTACTTTATCGATGGTGGAGATACAGTTCAGAAGAGTGGTCTTTCCTGAACCGCTGGCTCCCATGATACCTACAAATTCTCCCTTCTCCACCTCAAAAGATATCTGATCTACCGCCTTGGTGAGATTGGAAGTATTTCCATAATATTTTTCTACGTTTTCAAGTTTTAATATCGTGCTCATTGTGTATCGCTCCTTTCTATAGTCAGAGCATACCGCAAATAAGGGGATTTTTCCATCGAATTTTCTTACAGAGGCTTACAGATTTGTAAGAATAGGGGAGGTTTGTATGTTTTTAAGAATTTTCTTATCTTATCAGATGCCCTTGTTTTGGGTGGTTAGAAAGATAAAAGAAATTATAAGTTTTCAAATGGTTCTGTATTTTTTCGGTGGTTTTGTGTAAAAGCTGTGTAAAATGGTGATGTATTTTGTGTACGATTCTGTGTAAAAAGTGAAATATTTCCAGAAGATTGTTCCTTTGTTTCGTTTTACTCTACTATCTTATCATCGGCCTTCGCAAATAGAACACAGATAACAGATACAAACCATTTGAAATTGGAAACCTCAAGAAATCTTGAACACCTTGCCATTGCTGTCATTCCCTATGTCTTTACATACATTCTGCACAGCATCCAGATTGTCCATCTCATCACGCATACGTTTTTCATCCACATGATTGTAGACTTTCATGGTAAATGCCAAATTCTGATGTCCCATAATCTCCTGTAAAGTTCTCTGGTCCATTCCCTTTTCTGCCATACCGGTACAAGCAGTATTCCGGAGTATGTGGGTAGAAATGTTCGGCAACAGTTCCGGTTCGGTATCTGTCTTGATGGCATTCGCAATCTTTCTTGCATTGCACTCATACACAATACGATGAATCAGCAAATCCAGTCTCCCCGCATTTAACAGTTGCCCATCTTCTCTCAAAAATACAAACCCATTATGACCATCTACAATATGGTCTCAAATAAGCCTGCTTTTTGCATCTGTTTTTTCTGCATTTTTAATGCTTGCAACGCTCGCATACTTAACGAAATCTTTCGGATACTTTTGATGGTCTTTGGATCTGTTACCTGAAAACGCCGCTCATCCTTTTCATCTAACTCGTAGATAAGCTGATGGTCAATCTTAATAAAGCGCTTATGAAAATCCACATCTGACCATGTCAGACCAATACTTTCCCCGCAACGACAACCCGTTTCAAAAAAGAATACAAACAGGTTATAGTACCAGCTTAATTCCTGACTATGTTCTACAAACTCTAAGAAACCCCTTGCTGTTCTATCGTCAACGCTTCTCTCTTATTATTGTAGATTCCCAACTCCTTTGTACAGCCCTTTGCATAATTCCTTCTTACCATATCTTCGGATTCCGCATAGTTGAACATGGCATTTAGCACCTTATGAAGCAGAATTCTTGTTCCAGATACCCACATAGTTCTCACTGGTTCTTTTCTTAATCTTCTTCCGCTTGGTCTGCATCTTGACATAGTGGTCAAACAGTTCATTCAAGGTCATGCTGCTGGAAATGTTAGAAATCAAATCCCTGTTGTTTTCCTCAATCTGCTCTTCCTTGGTGCGTAAGGCATCCTCTTGCCTTTTGCCCTTTGGGTGTGTATCTGTTTCCACCAACCGCCAACTGTAAATCGTCTGATATGTGCCACTGCAATTCATGTAATGGTACATATAACGTCCGTCTGTCCTCTGGCTCTCCCCTTTCCGTAAAATACGTCCTATTTTATCTCTTCTTTTTTCTGTCATATTGCTTCGCTCCTTTCGAGAAAGGGCTTCAATATGATAGTTTTATTATACCGCATCAAAGCCCTGTTCGCTATAAGAAATCTGCCTTTTTGCCTTTTCTTAGCTTTGTTCTCGCTAACGCTAGGAATTACGGCTACTGCCTAGATAACATTAAGTTTGTTGATGTATTCTTCAAACAGCTTTCTCTTTATCTGTGGGTCTGTTTCCGTTCCACAGAATATAAGGAGCATTTGCGTTTTCATCAATCAACTTACGAAGTTTTGCCCTTCCTATCCGGAAATATCTTGCTAATAGTTTTCCCTTGGCTTTTTACATCTGCTTTGTTGGTTAATGGAATTATTTTGTCTTCTTTGCTCATGGTGTATCCTCTCCTCAAACTTGATTTTCTTATTTTTGCTAAGATATCTTAGATGGTTTGAGGATACTATTTTTGATGGTATTTGAACAGTGCGTGAGATGGTATCTTTGAAAGGGTATATACCATAAGATGATATTATCAAAAGTTCTTTATCCTGAAGTAATCTTTGTATCTCTTAAATGGTTCTGATAGGTATGTAGATTCGTTCGTAAGAATTATAGCATATCCTTCAATGAAATCCGATATCGTTCGCTTCATTTCTTTAACACAAATTCTTCTTCGTCCACATCAATAACACAGTCTTTTGTTTTGTATTCCAATTCTATTGGAATACAGCCTTTGTACGTCATCACCCATATATCAATTGATCATTAATGGAACAATACTTATCACGATTGCCACCACCATGAAAAGATCATAAAATCTCTTCTTCTGCCTTCAGCACATTCCTACACATAAGCTCCAATTGCTCTACATAATCTAAATCCTCTATATCCTGAGTTTCCCATAACTCATCAGCTCTCGTTACAATCTGGTCGGTAATGTCTCCCTCCTCGTTATACCATACTTGCACCAAATCATCCGAAGTAATCTTAACCTTGGTTTCCGACATAAATATTAATGAACTTAACTTGTCAGCATCCTTGCCCCTTCTTACATAGTCAATGTTTTTGCATAGTCTCATTGAAACCTCAAGATACAAAGGACAGGCATGGTATCCAGTCATTTGCTTACCATTTAATCTGTGAGGGATATAGAACGTATCCTCTTCAGGGCTTTCTAACATAACAACAAAATTGTTTGCATCTATGAATCCTTGATAATTTGTAACTGTTCTCGGATACTTTACAAAATAGTATCTCCAATCTTTATGCTTATCAAGTTTAGGAAGATTATTGTTTATTATGATTTCAAGGCTTTCTTCTATATCTAATGAGTCTGCATCATAATACTGTTCAAGAAACTCTGTTATTATCTCCGGATAATCATTCCGATCCGTTGTTGAAAGGATGTTATACCAATCTCTTACTCTGTTTCCATAATAATATCTTCGCCCAAAATAACTATTTCCGAGGTCAATACCGTAATCATTCACTGACAACATAGCCCGGAGAAGTTTTTCAAAAAACTGTTCACTAAATAGCTCAGCAATATTGTCAGCCAAATATTCAATATATCGCTTCTTCACAAAGGGCATGACATTATGGATAAATGTCCTGAATTCGTCCATGTCTTCCAGTTTGTGTATATACTCCTCCATCTCAGGATGTTCAATAATATAATCTGCCTTATCTTTTTCGTATTTAAGGCTTTCACTATTTACTCTATCATCCTCCATTCCTGAAACAAATTCATAAATATTGTCTACCTCCATGATTTCATCAAGGCCAAATGAGATATACGGTATTCCATGTCTGCAAAAACGAAAGTCCGGTGTATAACTCTCATATTTCCTCTGCCGCACCTTAACAACAAAATTGCGGATGATTCTTACATAATTCTTTATGTTATCATCTGTCATGCCCTTCTTTTTGAAGTGAACGAGCCTCTTCATGAACAGAAACAAAAGCACCTTATTAAATACCTTCAAACCATTCTTTCTAATGGTTGCATCAATAAGATTGTGCTTATCATCAAACACACGAACCTTGCCCTCGCAATACTGGTTAGAGAATACAGAATCAAGGCACTCATCTATTTCTTCCTTACTCTTCCACAAATCAAAAAGCTCATATAACTCCTCAACTTTCTCCTCAGTATCATAGAATGAAATCAATCCACGGATATCTGTTACCTTGAATGGCGAGTTTCCATCTTTTTGAGCTGCATACTCAAGGTATATCATCTCTGTAAAATAAAGGAATAAATACATAAACTGCTCATCGATTGTATTATCAATCGGAGACCTATAGTCCCACAGTAAATCAGTCCACTTTGCATCTACAGATACCTCAAAATGCTCATATGGTAATCCATTCTTTTTCATATGCTGTATAAACTTAGCCTTGAAATTCTCGAAGTCAGATAGATTTTTTCCACGAGCGTTCATCTTGATATACAAATCATCTGTCAAGGCATAGTTCTCCATCGGCAAATAGTTAAACGTTATTATGGGAGCCTCACCCATATCCCTCGTCAAGAGGGGATATAATTCTTTATCTTCATCAAAGAACTTCTCGTGTATCGCATCAAGCATTACAAGCATATGGCGGATGGTTGGATCCATATCCCATATGTCAAAGTATATATTTTGGTCTTTTATATACTCCGATGGCGATATCCCTCCCTCCGGGATATAATCCATATCAATCAGCTTTTCACAAAACTCCCGTGAGCTGATTCTTGTTTCATATGAAAAATTTTGCAGTACCTCTCTTGCTTCCTCAATTGAACCTTCTTTACAGGCAATATACCAATGTAGAAGATAAAGAGTTGTAAGCCTCTGCTGCCCATCCAAAGGGTATAGTATTCCGTTCTTAAAAGTTCCATAAACGAAATCAAAATCCATGTTCTTTTCATTAATTAAAGCATTATATATCGAATCAAGCAGTTCAGTCCTTATAGCTGTAACATTCTCCGATATTCTTCCCTGTGCGTAGTCTCTCTGCATTATAGGAATTTTTATTGTATATTCATTTACCAACCTCCAAAAAGTATATCTGCTGTTATCTGACTGTATGTCTGGCATGGCTTATCCCTCCTTTAAGAACTCTCCAAGAGTATTTTTGATAGCTTGTAAGTAATCTGCTCTGTCCTTCTGACTCCAATAATGAATCTGGCTTGCATCCTCGCTATAGTATTTCAGAAAAACATTTCTTGTACATATAGGAATAAACTCTCCGTTCCTATCCTTTTCGACTATGATTCTTCTCTTAACATCGAAGAAACTGTTATTGAGGGCACTATTTGTATTTCTGTCAAGTAATGCCAAGTTGCTTATATTATTCAAATCCGTACCATAATCAGACTCTATTTCTTTGCAGATTTCATCAAAAAGCCGAGCGAAACTGTCCTGTGTTATATGTCTCCTATCGAAGTTCTCAAGCATATCAACAATCTTTTCATATTTATTGCTGCCTTCCTGATCCACGAAGGTTTTGAAACTTGTAAGATGTTCATCTAGCCATGCAAGCATAGCATTGGAAGAATTCAGAATACCTTCTGCATTTTGAGCATGTATATGTTCCAAGGACCACTCATTCTTCTGGTATTCATCGAAGCGGAATCTGGAATAAGCATTACTTTTATTCATAACTGTTATAACATTGAACAAAAGAAGTACCGTATTGATATCAGCTGCATCATCGTTATAATCCAAAATGCTAATATCCCCTATCCGCTCCATCCTTCTCTTGATAGTGTCCTTTATATTTCCAAGAAACTCAGACTTTGAATAGTTGTAAGCCTTATATTCGTAAATCAGGTCTTCAATTGTACTGAGTTTCCTTGATGTGATAAATCCTATCAGATGGTAATAAACCTGATTGTTATACCACTCCATAACAGTCTGAAAATAATCTTTGATTTTCTTCCACACGTCATCAACTGACATGTTTTTTAGCATTTCATTAAACTTATAAAAAGTCGCAAATTCTCCATTGGTCTCATAGTCACTATAATTTATAGAATCAAAAATGTATTCAATACGAACCTCCGGCTGTTTTGAATACTGCCGATTGATAAAATACCAAACCTTATCATCCTGCAATGTGTTTTCTATTGTATCCCACTCATTAGCAATCTCCATTTGACGTAAATATGTGACCTTGCTATCCTCGGAATAATTTGATTCCCTAAGAAGCAGCGCCTTGATAAGCTCCGCATTTGCAAGCGGAATCTTCCCAATATTGAGTCTGGTAAAAATGCTCTCCGCATCTGCACCATCATCAACCTCATACCAAATTACCTTGCAGAACCTTAACAGATGGGTTGTCATCTCCGTCTCAAGGGAGTATTCTTCATGTTCTTCTATCATTGTGTCAAACCAATTTTCAACAGTAGCAAAAGCTGTCTTCATAAAATAGAAATCAATATTCTTTTCTACAATCTCCTCTTTTGCCCTATCACAAATCTCATCAAGGAATTTTTTGCTACCATCTCTTATCTCATAATCAATACTATAGGTTCTTCGCTGATTAAGGTACTTCAGAATAATCAATATAGTGGTAAGTCTCTGCTGACCATCTATGACATCATATAAATCTTCCCTTTTCTTCACAACAATAGGTTGGAGACAGTAAAACTCTCCTGCACTTGTATTTATGGAATTTTTAAACTCATATAAATCATTCAACAAATCTTCTACTTGCTGAACATTCCATCTGTATCCCCTTTGGTATGTGGGAATAAAGAACTTCTTATTAATCAGTTTATTTACTTCCCATAGTTCAATCGTATTTGACACGTTTTAACACCGTCCTTTCGTACATTTATTTATATAACTGAAACTCCTCTTTGGTCAATCCAGAATCTAACGCATGACACAAATAATATCTCGTCTATCAAGCACAAGAATACAAATCCATTTTCATAAAACATGTATATCAAACAATCTGCTTACCATATCATCCCTTAATTCACCAATTGATCTTCTAGTTAAATACGGAAACTCTTTTTCCAATACTCCCTGAAATTTTTCAAGTATTTCAAAAAACAATTGTTAATTTATTGAACATGCATTAACTTTTATTCTTCTTTCCACCTCTCTTTTATATGTTTACTCGAGTTCAATAACTTGTTCATAAAGTTTCCTTTGCGATATTTGAAGATTTTCCATCAACTTAATACCCATTACATTGTATAGTTTAACATAAAATGAAAATGAATAAAGAAAAATCTGAACCTATGTAATGAATGTTTAAAGTTCTCCTCTTATCCCATGGCAAGACTGACTGCATTGTATGACGTTACGAATGACTTGATTGTGGACGTCCAGTTTACGGGCATATCTATAGGCGAAAGAGAACATGCACACAGGCTCCTTTCATCAGGCACCTTGACAAACGACAGAAATTACAGGAATCTAATCATATTTGACCGAGGATATCCGTCAAGGGCGCTGATACATGAACTTGAGGATAAAGGATTGTCTTATTTGATCCGCTGTTCCCATTCTTTTCTTTCGTGCGTCAACGGATGTCCTGACGGCGACCATACCGTAACCGATATTTACAAAGGACGCACAACTCAGATTCGCGTTATAAAAGACACTTCGGGTGAAGCGCCGATATACTTGTCAGCAATCTTTTTGAAGAGCGTCAAGATGCTTCATACCATCAAAACCTGTACCACAGAAGATGGGAAATCGAAACGAAATACGGCGAGCTTAAAACTAAAATGCGGTTAGAAAACTTTTCGGGGAAAAATCCGCAGGCAATCCGTCAGGATTTGTATGCAGCTTTATTCATATCGAACTTATCTTCGCTGATGAAGTCATCTGCCGAGGCAGAAATAGAAGATAAATACCAGCTAAACAGAAGCTACATTATAGGCATCGTTTCCCGATATGTGAGAAGTCTGCTGACCGTTCCAAATTACAAAAAGCAGCTTACGGCACTTATAACCCGAATTCAAAGAATGAGGTCAATCATTCGTCCTGATAGGCACTTCAAAAGGATATCTGGACATCACGAAACAACGAATGGGTTTTACATACGGGTAAATCTGTAATACATAGGGGGAATTTCGGCTTAAGTTGACGACATTGATCCCCTAAAACCTCTCCTGAATATCAAAAATATTTACCCAATATCTATACCCCCAATACCTATACAACACTATTGGGAGTATAGATATTGGGTAAATATTTCGTAACACTTTTTATGGCTCATCCATATCCGTGTTATCCGTCCATAATTCACATTGTGTCATTACCGTTTGCACTGCATCATCCATACCCTCTGGCGGATATTTATGCTTTTTTAAAAGCTTCTTAATCATCATTCTCATTTTTGCCCTAGCCGAATCTCTTTTCTGCCAGTCAATAGTACGATTGTTTCTAAGTGTATCAGCCAATTCCTTTGTAATAGCAATCAATTCCTCATTCTCATAAAAATCTTTAATTGCCTGTGGCTTTGTCAAAGCATCATAAAAAGCTAATTCATCTGCTGTCAGACCCAACTGTTCTCCCTCTTTATGTGCCGCTGCTATCTGCTTTGCTAAATTGAGAAGCTCTTCTATAACCTGTTCATTCGTAAGCATACCATTAAGATAGCGGTTCATCGCTCCCTGAATAATTTCACTGAATTTCTCGGCTTTCACAACATTTGTACGCCGATATATCTGCACCTGCTCCGCAATCAACTTCTTTAACAATTCTACAGCAAGGTTTTTTTCCTTCATCCTCGAAATCTCTTCCAAAAATTTGGGATCAAATAAGGAAAATTCCTGTGAAACATCAGAGAATAAATTGATTACTCCATCGCTCTTAATACTTGCCTTTAATAGCTCATTAATTCGTGTATTCATTTCTAATAACGAAATCTTTTTGCCTTCTCCTTTATTGATGTACCGCATCACAAGCACTCTGACAGATTCAAAAAACGCTGCTTCTACACGCAACTTCTCCTCTGCCAGAGAAGAACAAAGCGATAATGCCTGCCTAAGAAGCAATGCTTCTTTTATAAAACTTTCCCGCTCTGATTGTTTATCAACTGCTACAATAAAATTTACTGCTCCACTTATGGTTTTTGAACGTTCCAAATCTGTACCTGACATAAACTTAGAATAGTCATACCCATGGAAAATATCCTGACATATAGATAATTTTTCCAAGAATTTAGGGAATGCAACCTTTTCAATATCTGTATCACCATAATTCTTCTTATCACGGGATGTATAATCATTCATTGCTTCCTTTAATGCTGATGCAATACCAACATAATCAACGACCAGCCCTCCCTCTTTATCTTGGAAAACACGATTCACCCTGGCAATCGCCTGCATCAGATTATAGCCCTTCATTGGCTTATATACATACATGGTGGCAAGCGATGGCACATCAAATCCAGTCAACCACATATCCACTACAATTGCAATCTTCATAGGGCTTTCATCATCCTTGAACTTTTTTGCCAATTCATCCTTATGTCTTTTATTGCCAATAATTTTACGCCATTCTTCGGGATCTTTATTGCTCTCAGTCATGACAACCCCAACTTTTTCATTCCATTGGGGGCGAAGTTCTAATATTCTATTATAAATTTTCATGGCAATTGTTCTTGAATACGCAACAATCATAGCTTTACCAGTGAGTAAATTTTCACGGTTATTTTCATAATGATCCAAAATATCATCCACAAGAGATGCTATTGTTTCATCATTTCCCAGTATTGCTTCCATCTGTCCCAGTTGTTTTTTACTTTTTTGAATGACCTCTGGAACAGCATTATTTGCCATAATATCATATTCGGCATCAATCAGCTTCAGCGTTTCTTCATCCAGCTTCAGATTTATCACACGGCTTTCATAATAGACAGGTCTCGTGGCTCCATCCTCCACCGCCTGCGTCATATCATAAACATCTATATAATCACCAAATACTTCTCTGGTACTTCTATCTTTTAATGAAATAGGTGTTCCGGTAAAACCTATATAAGTTGCATTGGGCAAACTATTTCTAATAATTCTCGCTGTTCCAAGCTTTATTTTTCCAGTTTCAGCATCTACTTTCTCTTTCAATCCATACTGCCCGCGATGCGCTTCATCCGCCATCACAATAACATTTCTCCGCTCAGATAATGCATCATCTGATTCTTCAAACTTCTGCATTGTAGTAAAAATAATACCATTTGCCTTTCTGCCATCAAGCAAAGACTTCAGATGTTCTCTGCTTTCCGCATGCATTGGTTCCTGACGCAAAAAATCTTTACACTTAGCAAATTGTCCATATAACTGATTATCAAGATCATTTCTATCTGTCAGCACAACTAATGTTGGGCTATCTAAAACTTCCTGCAACAAATGTGCATAAAATACCATTGATAGGGACTTTCCGCTACCCTGTGTATGCCAAAAAACACCGCCTTTTCCATCCGTCACCATTGCTCGCTTGGTAGATTCAATCGCTTTATTTACAGCAAAATATTGATGATATCCGGCAAGTATCTTAAACTGCTTTAACCCTTCATTTGAAAAACAGATATAATTTTTAATGATATCTAACAATCGTTCCTTAATGAACATTCCCTCAAAAAATGTATCAAACTGTGCAAACTGTGTATTTTCATAATTGCCATCCTTTGTTTTCCACTCCATAAACCTATCTTCACCTGAAGTAATTGTACCCGCTCTGGATGTAGATTGGTCACTCAGTACACAAATACAATTATATATAAATATAGCAGGTATTTCCTGCATATAATTCCGAATCTGCAAATATGCTTCCGAAGCATCCGTTTCCTCTCGTGATGGAGATTTCAACTCAACTAATACAACCGGAATCCCATTAATAAAGATAAGTATATCCGGTCGTTTTTTACTATTCTCAATAAATGTCCACTGGTTAGCTATCATATATGAATTGTTATCAGTATTTTTATAATCCACAAGGTACACAATGCCAGAGTGTTCCTCTCCATTTTTAAAATAACGCACCTCAATACCATGCTGTATATAATCCATAAACACAGCATTTTTCTGTATTAGTTCACTATTTTCATAATTCTTTAACTTATGTAATACATCTGTGATTGCCTCTTCCGGCATAGATGAGTTTAGCCTGTACAATGCATCAATAAGTTCTTCTTCATATAATGGGTTATAAAAATCTCTGTCTATGTCCGGTCCGTAAACATGCGTGTAGCCCATATCCCGAAAAAGTTCTATAATGGAATTCTCATAATTGGCTTCTGTATAGAATTCTGACATTTTATTGCTCCTTTTTGCTATATCTATCCGCTACAAAATATCTGTATGTCTATTTTCGTTCAAAAAAATTTTTATATGAACGTTCCAACTCACTAATACAAGATGTATTAAAATACTCTGAGTGAAGTTTGGGTTCAATATCTTTATAATTTTGATAATTCTCGTACTTTGAAAAATATCTTACCAAAGTAAAAAATATTGAGCATTCATCCCCATAACTCATCGTCATTGCTGTCCAATAATCTGTATGTCCTATTATCAACGCATTATATATCAAATGATATAGGTTAAACTGTTTCTCATTTATTAAAAACCACTCTTCATTTAAAATCCGTTTTCTTTCCAAGTCATTTTCCCCTATTTTTCGAATGTTGGTTACTTTGTCTTCTTTCATACCTTTATCATGGGATAAAGCATATACCATTCTTCCAATAAACGAGGCTATCCAATCCGATAATCTCAATTCAATAATTTCATCAGATTTTCCACTTCTCATATCGCAAAAGTTATAGTTTTGTGCTGCACAGTACGTTTTCTGTTCTTCATCTATTACTATGTTAACAAATTTTTTATCTATATTTTTTTCTTCAAGCAGTTTACACAATCCATCAAAGTTTATTGCATATTGAAAATCGTATTCCTTTTCAGGCAATTCTTCTATATTAGAATTATCTAATACATCTAAGATATTTTGGTACGCAATAAGCTCTCTTTCTTTCCTTTTTATATCTTTAATTTCTTTTATGATGCAAATGAAATTATATCGAAGAAGTCTCACGAAGTCAGCCAGAGAGTTATAATCACATACACAATACAACGCTCTTAGAAGCTCTTCATTATAATATGTAATCATAAACTTTGTTAATGTATAATAAAATGAATTCTCAAGCAATTCTCCGCATCCATTATAATGTAATCCTCTAAAAGCCAAACGCAACAGGATTTATAATATCTATTAATTCAAATAATTC
This sequence comes from uncultured Eubacterium sp., assembly GCA_910585745.1. Classification (GTDB taxonomy): domain Bacteria; phylum Bacillota; class Clostridia; order Lachnospirales; family Lachnospiraceae; genus Eubacterium_F. The sequence continues at coordinate 46,845 of CAJUFM010000015.1, forward strand.
TTCATAAAATACCACTGTAAATTTATTAAACGAACGAACTCCATACTTAAAATTCTTCTTTGAAATAACTGTTGACTTTAATTCTTGTTTCTCTGCCAGACCATATTGAGCCCTCTGTCTATCTTCAAATCTTTGAATAAGCTTTCTGTTGCTTACTATTTCAGAGCTAGGGCAACCCCAAAACACTCCAATATAATTATCAAGTGCATCCTCCCGCAAAATATTAAAATGCCCTTGTTCATCAATACGAATTTTTCTGTCATGAAACGATTCATCAAAATAAAATGTGTATGATTCCATATGAAATACTCCTCATATAAACAATAATTTA
>CAJUFM010000016.1 GCA_910585745.1 uncultured Eubacterium sp.
TATGTATCATTTTCCCTTGTTTTTGCCCTTGCTGGGTATTTACAAGGGAAAACTCTTTTGCGGATTGTTAATCACTACCCACTACCTTATCAAGAAGTTTAGCAGAATTACGTTTTGCCTCTCTGTCAGCATGGGCATATACGTTCATGGTAATGCTGATGTCAGAATGTCCTAATAATTCCTGTACGTCTTTCGGCTGTGCCCCATTAGCAAGCAGATTAGAAGTATAGGTGTGCCTCAGTGCATGGAAGTGGAAGTTTTCAAAGCCCGGAATCCGGTCCTTTATCGTCCTGCAGACAATACCCAGCGTGCTTGGGGATTCGTATGCCCCATCCAGTCTTAAACATACAAGAGAAATTTCAGTGTAATCTTCGGGTAATTCTGCTGTTCCGTCTAAATGGTACAGTTCATAATATACCCTGTTCTTTTCTGTCACTTCCTTGTAATAGTTCAGATGGTAAAGCTGCCCGTACTGTAAACGCTGTCGGTGCTGTTCCTTTTTGGCTTTCCTTAAAATTCTGGTAAGGGTATCGCCAAAATCGACAGTTCTTACCTTTTTCCGTTTAGTCGGTCCGATTTCCATCTTGTGTCTTGCACCATTGTACCGGACACTTCTCCGCACCGTAAGGTATTGTTCCTCAAGATTGATGTCCTGCCATGTCAGACCACATATTTCGCCAAGCCTGAGACCTGTAAAATAGGCTATCTGCATTGGCAGAATAGCTGGCCTATTCTTTTTTTCCAGATAAGCAATCAATTCTTGATACTGCCGGAATGTCAGAGGGGTGGTTTCAGAATCTATTCCCTCCTTGTCTGTGAATAAGTCAACATTTTCAGATTTTTTCCTTAACACCACATACTGCATGGGATTAAAAGTAATATACTTCTTGGGAAATACTGCAAATCGGAAAGACTGCTGTAATACAGCCGAAAAAGAATGAATGTAATCTTTGCTGTATCCTTTTGAAGTAAATTCCCCGGCAGTGCCTCCAAATGTGAGAAGGTCCAAAAACTGTTGCAAATGCTCGGATGTAACCGATTTCAGTTTTCGGTTGCTGATAGGATGCTGTTTTATTCTGTTAATCGTGAGAAGATAATTTTCAACCGTTCCGTTACTCAATGTTCCGGTTTTTAGTTCTTCCTCTGCCCAGATGTCAAGAAGTGTTCCCAGCGTGATATTCTCCGTTTTTGCCACAAACTTCTTTTCCTCATAATCCTCCATTGCCTTGCGGAGAAGTTTCTCCGTTTCGCTCTTGCTCTCTGTTCCTGCGTACTCCTTCTGCACCAGATTTCCGCTCTCATTCTCCACATAAAAGCGGTAGTACCATTTCTTTCCTTTTTTTCTTACAGAACCTTTTGCCATAATAAAATCTCCTTTCCTGACTGGCAATCGGAACTGAAAAGATATGCTTGTTTTCGCGAAAGCAACGAGCCAAATCCAAGCTTGCTTGCATTTGGCGACTGCCCGCGATTGCTCATTTATGAGCATATGCGTGTAGGCATATCAAAACTCCGGCTGCCCTGTCACAAGGAATGTTCACTCAGAAGATTTTTCAGCCTTGTCCTCGCAAGTTCCGGCTGTTTGACATACACTCTCACAATGTCGCTGATTTCACTCGTGCTGTTGATAAAACGCATAACCTCCCGCAGAAACATGACGTTGTTAAACTCCTGTTCGGATTCAAAGCCCATGACCTTTGACATTGCCTCATTGAAATCCCCGCCCTTGCCATACTCTTTAGCCGCATGGGTAAAAGACTGGTTAAACATACGGTACTCATAAAGGAACAAAAGCAGCAAATCTTTTGAAAAATCGCTCTCACTCTCCGGCATATTAAGCGGGAAATCGCCCATTATCCGGCTCATGGCGGATTCAATCTTAAAATCCCTGCTGTCCGACATATCCGCCCCCATATCCTCCGTTTCGCCCCGGAGCCATGCAGCCGATACATGAAGTGCATCCGCTAATCCCTCAACAATCAGTTTCTTTGTGTTGTCAATGCTCCCGTTCTCATACCGCTGGATGGTGGTCTTGTTCACGTCCATCTGCCCGGCTACATACTGGAGGGGGAGTTTCAGCGACTTGCGGCGTTGTTTCGCCCGTTCACCGATTGTCCTGCGAAGTTCTTTCTTCTCCATCGTGACCTCCTTGCACTGTGTTTCCCTGCTTATTATAAGCTGTTAAAGGGAAACCTGTTTCGTTGTTACAAGACTATAATAACACACAAAAACAGATATTGCAATATGCAAAATAGAAATAGACGCAAAAAGACTTGACAAAACCATCACAATTATTTATCATGTATTTTACAGTATTGCATAATGCAATGTTGTAAATCAACAAGGAAGGGGGATACGGATATGAGCAGGAATGAAAATGCAGGAAAAACAAATTACCAGAAAAGAGGGAGGATATTTCTATGGCAGAGGTTAAGATTGGAATGACAATAGAGGAAGCGTCCGAATATACGGGCATTGGCAGGAACATCATGCGGAAACTGGTGGAATGGGAGAAAATCCCGGTGCTGCGAATTGGACGGAAAGCAATCATACGCAGGGATGTGCTGGAGAGGTTCATGGCAGCGAATGAGGGGAAAGACCTGCGGAACCGCCCGGAAGTGAAAACTGTCCGGATATGATAAGAGGCAGCCATAACGGCTGCCCCATTGGTAACCAGACCGGAGTCTTGATATACCTACACGCAAGATAAGTGTATCACAGACTTCTCTGGTTATCAACCGGAATTTTTCTTTAGGCAGGGCAGGAATGGTGTAGTTTTGGTGTAGCAATGGTGTAGATTTTTTCTACACCGCTCCTACATCATTTTTTGAAATCCTACACCATTCCTGCATCATTTAGGGCAAAGCCTACATCAAAACTACACCATGACAGGGGCATCAACGGGAAAAGTGCTTGCACTCTGCCCGCACCAAAATTAGGGGAAACAGACTGTGCTTGCACCTGTGCCTGCACTTTTTGGAATTATGCGGTCACTTATGCCTGCACCTGTAGGCAGTATGCTTACACCATGCTGGCACTTATGTTTATCCGCAGTATTTTACTTTGGCAGAATACAGGTCAGCGGCATATGGTTTCTCTGGCAGGCAAAATAACAGGCAAAAGCAGGATATACGCCTGCTTGAACAAGCCCCCGGCAGGGCCCCCACATTTTTGGCTTGACAAAAATGCTAGGGAGTTATCATTATCGGCAGAGCCGAAATGATAACCGCAGCCCGCCACATTCCCATCAGCCCGAAGAAAAACCGGAAACGTAAAATGATTGATAAGGAAACCAGCCGGAAAGGAAATGACGGATAGGAAAAATTTTTTCTCCGGCAGAGAGGGGGATGTGATGAATAAAGTATCATACAGTGCCCATATCAGCAATGGGAAAAGTGCCATCAACAGCAAGGGCAGGCTGTCGGGTGTGGCAAAACACAACCTGCGGAAATACCGTTCCAAAGAATATGACAGGGAGAACATTGTCCTGCTTTTTGGCAGTACAAACCTCCTGCGGGATGTGAAAAAAAGTCTATCAGGGCACTTTTTCAGAAGCACTGGAGCAGTATAACAAAAAACAGACAAGGGCAGACCGACGGATTGACGATTATTTTGAACATCTGTCCGGCAAGAACCAAGATATGGCAGTGGAGATTATTTTCCAGTGCGGGGATAAGGATTTCTGGGAAGATGTCTTTATGGAAACAGATAAGGAAAAGCAAAACAAAGAAAATATCTGCAAGGTATATGACACCTTACTGGAGCAGTTGCAGAAAGAAATGCCGGATTTCAAAGTTGCAAATGCGGTAGTCCACTTTGACGAAGCAAGCCCGCATATGCACGTTGTAGGCGTTCCCATAGGCAGGGGATTTAAGCGCGGGCTGGAAACAAAGGTTTCCAAACGCTCTGTTTTCACTCCGAAAACGCTGGAGAATATTTTACAGAACAGCCTGCGTCAGACCGCAAGCGTAGAAATGCTTATCCACTTCGGAGTGCTTGTAAAAGATAAGCAGAAAGGGAAAAACCATGACCTGACCGTTGCGGAATATAAGGTGCAGCAGGAAACGAAGCGGCTGGAAATGGTGGCGGGATTCCTTGAAGAAAAACAGGACAGGCTTTTTGATACCAGCCAACATCTGGAACAGATTGAACAAGAGGTTTCAGCGGCAGAAAGACATTTGTCCGATACAAAGATGGAGATTGCCGGGGCAGAAAAAGATTTGGTACAGATAAAAACAGAAAGCAGGGAAATGAAACAAAAACTGATGGCAGAACAGGAGGAAATACGGCAGGAAAATTTGTCCTTAAAAACAGATACGCTTATCCTTCATTCTGATAAAGAGCGTCTTTTGCGTGATGTCAGGAAAGCAACAGATGAAAAGGAACAAATGCAGGCAAAAAAAGAGGGGCTTTTAGAGGATATCGGTGTGCTAGATAAAGAGTTTGAAAAGCGTCTGGATTTCATCAACGTACTGGATAAACTCAAAGCACTCTTTTATAAGCTGTTATCCATGATTCCGCTGGTGCGGGAGTTTGCAAAGTTTGTAGAAGAAAAAAAGGATATACGGGCCGCCTCCCCTTATGGCTATACCCCTCTCGGCAGGCTGTTAAGGGAGTACCGTACCTCTCTCTCTCAGCATGACAGGCTTGTCACGTTCCCGGAGATTGCCTCGTGGCAGACTTCCACAGGGGAAGTGGTTCCGGTGTATGAGGACTATAACGGACGGGGAACGGAGTACAGGCTGGCGGGATTCTGGAATGTGCAGAAGGAACAGGCTGTAAAGGTTTCTGAAATAAGAGAGGAAATCATGCCGGAGAACCGGATATGTACGTTAGAGCTGGCAGAGGTGTATGTAAAGGCGGTGGAGAGTTTCATGGAGGATATGGAACCGGAAGAACGTACAAGGGAGAACCGTCCTATGTATCAGAGACAAAACGAGGAATATATACAGGGCAGATAAATAATTCCGTTGTTAAAAGGCATAGATGAAATATTCTATGCCTTTTGCAGTGCAATTAACTTACAATTAACATATATGCACTTTTAGAGTTAACATTGGGGACGGTATACTTGGTTCATACAAAAAAACAAAGGAGTGTGTTCAATATGAAAAAATTTATTATGATTGCAACCGTTTTTACACTTATGACAGGGGTATTGACAGGATGTAGCGGCAATGCTGGTTCGTCCACTGACAAAAGTACAGCAAATGAGACAACTAAGAGTTCACAAACAATAGCCACCGACGGTTCCACTTCAATGGAGAAAGTCATTGGATTTTTGAGTGAAGCCTATATGGAGGAACATGGAAATATAAAGGTTACATACAATCCAACGGGTTCTAGTTCCGGTATACAGGCAGTAGCGGAAGGAAGATGTGATATCGGACTGGCAAGTCGTGACCTGAAGGAAGATGAAACAGCAGATTTACAGGGAACGGTAGTTGCCATTGATGGAATCGGAATCATAGTCAATCCTGATAATCCGGCAACAGATTTAACAATTGATCAGATAGGGAAGATTTACAGTGGTGAGATTACCAACTGGAAAGAGGTTGGCGGCAGCGACGCACCGATTGTCTGTATTGGGCGTGAGGCGGCTTCCGGCACAAGAGACGGTTTTGAGGAAGTGACAGGCACAAAGGATAAATGTAAGTATTCACAGGAACTTACGTCTACGGGCGATGTCGTGCAGACGGTATCCGGTAATCCCAATGCCATTGGCTATGCATCGGTTGCCTCGGTTGGTGATACGGTAAAGATGGTCAGCGTGGAAGGGGTAAGCCCGACAACAGAAAGTATTCAGGATGGGAAATACAAAGTCCAGAGAAACTTCGTGCTGGTCACAAAAAAGGACACTGCTCTTTCTAAAGCTGCACAGGAGTTTTTCGACTTCGCTACCAGCGAACAGGCAGACAGCCTTATTACAGAGGCAGGTGCTGTTCCTGTCAAACGGTAATTACAGGAGGGGCTGTTATGGAAAAGATAAAAAAGACAGCAAGGTGGATGGAAAGGGCAATGAACCTGTTGTTTTTGGTATGCGGTCTGCTGACGATACTGTTTGTCGTCCTAATTACTATATTTCTCTTGATAAGCGGCATTCCGGCAATACGGGATATCGGTCTGGGAGATTTCCTGTTTGGGAAGGTCTGGGCATCTACTTCTGCAAAGCCTTCCTATGGAATCCTTCCCTTTATCCTGACATCCGTATACGGAACTCTGGGGGCAATCCTCATAGGAGTTCCGATTGGACTGCTATGTGCTATTTTTCTGGCAAAAATATTCCCAAAGAAAGTTAGCAGTGCAGTAAGGAATGTGGTAGATTTGCTTGCCGGAATCCCGTCTGTCGTTTATGGGCTGGTGGGAATGATCATCATTGTTCCATGCGTAAGGGAGATATTTCATCTCCCGGATGGTGCAAACCTCTTTTCGGCAATTCTTGTCCTTGCTGTTATGATTCTGCCCTCTGTCATTTCCGTATCGGAAACGGCAATCGGGGCGGTGCCAAAGGAATATGAGGAGGCTTCCCTTGCTCTGGGGGCGACAAAGACGGAAACCGTATTTAAGGTGGTTGTGCCTGCCGCAAAAAGCGGCATTGTCACTGCGGTTGTATTAGGCATTGGCAGGGCAATCGGGGAAGCGATGGCGGTTATGATGGTAGCGGGAAATGTTGCCAATATGCCGAAACTGTTTGGCAGCGTCCGGTTTCTGACTACTGCTGTTGCCAGTGAAATGTCCTATTCTTCCGGCTTACAGAGACAGGCATTATTTTCCATCGCACTGGTGCTTTTTCTGTTCATTATGGCAATTAACCTGATATTAAATGTAGTAATTAAAAAAAAGGTTTGAAGTTCCACTATTGCATGAAAATACCATGCCAAGTGGAACTAAGGCAAACCTATCAAGAACGCAAAAACAGCGTTCTTGAGGAAAATGGAGGAAATACATGTGACTGATACAATATCGAAAGCAAGAAAAATTAAGGATACTATCTTAAAGCTGATGATGGTTTTATCAGCAGGATTGATTTGCTCTCTCCTGCTCGGACTGATTGGATATATCCTGTACCGGGGCATTCCACATATCTCATGGATGCTTGTTTCTACGAAACCAAGCCTTTTGCGTGGTACGGTCGGGATTCTGCCAAACATCCTGAATACCTTATATATCATTATCATAACGCTTGTAATTGTACTGCCGCTTGGGGTAGGGGCTGCGATTTATCTGAACGAATATGCAAAGAATAAAAAACTGGTACGGGTCATTGAACTGGCAACAGAAACCCTTGCCGGAATCCCATCAATTATATATGGACTGGTGGGAATGCTCCTGTTTGTGCAGTTTTTCTCTCTGGGAACCAGTCTGATGGCCGGTTCGCTCACCCTGGCAATCATGACATTGCCCACGATTATACGCACCACACAGGAAAGCCTGAAAACGGTGCCAAAAGCATATCGGGAAGGTTCGCTTGGATTAGGGGCAGGCAAATGGTATATGATTCGTACAGTTGTCATTCCCTGTGTCATTGATGGGATTGTTACCGGCTGTATCTTATCGGTGGGCAGAGTGGTAGGTGAAAGTGCCGCACTTCTCTTTACGGCAGGGATGGCAAATGAACTGCTGTCCGTACCAGAGGCAGTGCAGGCGGGAAATGCGGGTTCTACCCTGACCGTTGCCATGTATGTATATGCGAAAGAGCGCGGGCAGTTTGATGTTGCGTTTGCGGTTGCCGCTATATTGCTTGTACTTACCTTTCTTATCAATATGTCGGCAAAGATAGCGGCGGTTAGACTGAAACAGAAACGAGGTTAAAGTTATGGAACACATTATCACGACAAAGAATTTAAACTTATGGTATGGTGCGAGCCATGCCCTGAAAAGTATCAACATGGAAATCCCGGAAAAGAAAATCACTGCGCTGATTGGCCCCTCTGGCTGTGGAAAATCCACTTATCTGAAAACATTGAACCGGATGAATGATTTGGTGGAAAGCTGCCGTATCGAAGGAGAAATTATGCTTTCCGGCATTGACATTTACAAGGGGATTGATGTAAACATTTTGCGGAAACGTGTTGGCATGGTCTTTCAAAAACCGAATCCGTTTCCAATGAGTATTTATGATAATATTGCCTATGGTCCAAGAATACATGGAATCAAATCAAAGGTTAAGCTGGATGAAATCGTGGAGCGTTCCCTGACGCAGGCGGCAATCTGGGAGGAATGCAAAGACCGTTTGAAAAAGAGTGCATTGGGCATGAGTGGCGGCCAGCAGCAGAGGCTCTGCATTGCAAGGGCACTGGCGGTGGAGCCGGAAGTCCTTCTGATGGATGAACCGACGTCTGCCCTTGACCCTATTTCCACTTCAAAGATTGAAGATTTAGCAATGGAATTGAAGGAAAAATATACGATTATTATGGTAACCCACAATATGCAGCAGGCAGTACGGATTGCAGATAAGACAGCATTCTTCCTGCTGGGCGAGGTGGTGGAATTTGACGACACGCAGACCATGTTCTCTACACCGTCAGATAAAAGAACAGAGGATTATATTACAGGGAGGTTTGGATAATGCGGAATAAATTTGACAGACAGTTATCGCAGCTTAATACAGAACTTGTTACCATGGGAGCCTTATGCGAAGAGGCAATTACCAATGCGGTAAAATATCTTACGGACCATGAGGAAAACAGCAAAAATATGTGTCTGGATGCGGACACGCAGATTGATAAAAAAGAGCGTGATATCGAAACCCTCTGCCTGAAACTAATTTTGCAGCAGCAGCCTGTAGCAAAAGATTTGAGAGTTGTTTCAGCCGCTTTGAAAATGATATCCGATATGGAGCGGATTGGGGATCAGGCATCGGATATTGTGGAGATTGCACCTTATGTGGCAAAAAAGGGAACGCTTGGCGAAACCCATATCCGGGAAATGGCAGAAGCAGCGATCAAAATGGTGTCAGAAAGTATTGAATCCTTTGTAAAAATGAATCTGGACATTGCCTGGCTGGTCATTGAACATGATAATATCGTGGATGATTTGTTTGACAAGGTAAAGCGGGAGTTGATAAAATCAATAACAGAGGGGCATGACGATGCGGAGGCTCTTATGGATTTGCTGATGATTGCAAAATATTTTGAGCGGATTGGCGACCATGCAGAAAATATTGCGGAATGGGTTATTTATTCCATTACCGGAGAGCATCGGAAAAGACCTGAAAATAAGGAAAGCTCCACCAAAGGAGGAATCGGTTAACATGATTTATCTGCTGGAAGATGATGATAATATAAGAAAGCTGGTATGCTATGCCCTGTCAAAAGAGGGATTTGAAGTGCAGGGGCATTCTTCTCCAAAGGAATTTTGGCAGGGAATCAATACGGAACTGCCGGAATTGGTTTTGCTGGATATTATGCTGCCGGAAGAAGACGGATTGTCGATTCTGAATAAACTGAAAGGTAATGCAGCGACAGAACACATCCCTGTTATTATGCTTACCGCAAAGGGCAGTGAATTTGATAAGGTCACAGGCCTTGATATGGGGGCGGATGATTACGTGGCAAAACCTTTTGGAACGATGGAACTGATTTCAAGGGTTCGGGCGGTACTGAGACGTTCCCAAAAAACGCAGGATGACAGAACGTATACGATTGGCGGGTTGTATGTTAATCCTGCAAAACATATTATTACGGTATCAGGGGAAGCGGTATCGCTTTCCTATAAGGAATATCTGCTGTTAATAGTCCTGCTGGAGGCAGAGGGAAATGTGGTGGAACGCGACAGGCTTTTAACCAGTGTCTGGGGAGAATATTATACAGAATCCCGAACGCTGGATGTGCATATCCGCAAACTGCGGGTAAAACTGGGGGATGCAGGAAAACTCATTCAGACAATAAAAGGAATCGGCTATAAATTAGGAGGCGATTGGAATGAATAAAAAAATTTTTCGTTCGTCACTGCTTACCGTCTGTCTTGTATTGGCAGCTACCATTGCATTGATTATGGGGCTTTTGTTTCATTTTTTTGAAAAGCAGATACAGAAAGAGCTTGCCAATGAGGCCGGCTTTCTGGCACATGCTCTTGAAAATGAGGGAGCCGGATATTTTGACAGTTTTGATAACAAGAATAACAAACTTGCCGGAAATAACCGTATCACATGGATTGATGAAAATGGAACGGTATTGTTCGACAGCAGGGCAGATGTGTCCGAACTGGATAATCATGCTGACCGGGATGAAATTAAAACGGCAATGAAAGAGGGAAAAGGAATGAGTACAAGGTACTCCAAAACCCTGACGGAGAAAACAGTGAATTATGCCATACGGCTTTCCGATGGCAGCATACTGCGGGTTTCGACAGAACAGTATACGGTAGTAACCATTCTGATGGGGATGCTTCAGCCGATTTTATTCATTATGTTTGTCGCATTGATTTTAACACTGGTGCTTTCCGCAAGGGTATCAAAAGCCATTATAGAACCAATTAACAAACTGGATTTGGAAGTGCCTGAGAATAACGAAACATATGAGGAATTAACTCCGCTGTTACGGAAAATTGCAGACCAGAAAAAAACGATAGGGGAACAACTTGCGGATGCCCGCAAAAAACAGAAGGAATTTAACCTGATTACAGAAAATATGAGTGAGGGCTTTCTGGTGATTGATGCAGACGCCAATCTTCTGACCTATAATTCTGCCGCATTAAACCTGCTTGAGATTACCCCTCCGGCAGATAGGAGTGTCCTTCTGTTCTGCCGGGCAAAAGAGTTCAGAGGCGTCATATCCGATGTATTGTCAGGAATAAAGGCAGAAAATACGATGGTGCGGGAGGAACGCAGTTACAGTCTGATTGCCAATCCGGTTTTTGAGAAAGAATCTGTAATCGGGGCTGTTGTGGTGATTCTGGATATTACGGAACGTGAAAAAAGGGATGCACTGCGACGGGAGTTTACGGCAAATGTTTCCCATGAACTGAAAACTCCGCTGACGTCTATCTCTGGCTTTGCCGAACTGATGAAAGCAGGCGATGTTCTGGAAAATGATGTGACTGACTTTTCAAAATCCATTTATGATGAGGCACAGCGGCTGATTACGTTAGTCAATGATATTATTAAGATTTCTGAACTTGACGGGCAGAGTATTCCTTATGAAAAGGAAACGGTGGATTTATATGAATTGTCAAAGGAAGTAATCGGACGGTTGGAAAAAGAAGCCGATAAGAAGAATATTACCTTTCATTTGATTGGCGGCAGGGCAGAGATTATAGGCGTGCATAAAATTTTGGAGGAAATGCTCTATAACCTTTGTGACAATGCGATTAAATATAACAAGGAAAATGGTACGGTGGATGTTTTGGTAAACCAGACGGGAGATGGCGTGAATGTGATTGTGCGTGATACGGGAATCGGGATTCCTATATCACATCAGGACAGGGTGTTTGAACGCTTTTACCGGGTGGATAAAAGCCATTCCAAAAAGGTAGGTGGAACAGGTCTTGGTCTTGCCATAGTAAAGCATGGTGCTCTGTACCACCATGCAAAGCTCAGTCTGGAAAGTACTGTGGATGTGGGAACGGTGGTAACGATTGCATTTTCTAAAAAATAATAAAGATAAATATATGCCGGAAAACAGCCCGTATAAGGGCTATGCCCGGCATATTTTTAACGCAGTTTTAACATACTTGTTATCTGCCCTTTATGGTTTATCAGATGGAAATCGTATAAAATAACTTGTGTAAACAAGATAATTACTGGAATGGAGGAGCTATGAAAAAGAAGAAAACAGTGAAAAAGTTAAAAAAGAAAATTGCGGTTTTGGAAACAGAAAATCTGTCATTACAAGAGAGCGTTTTGCGGGCAGAGAACAACAGCAGGGAAAAAAGTGCTTTTTTATCCCATATGTCCCATGATATACGGACACCCCTGAATGGCATTATTGGAATGACAGGTATTGCCATGAAACATTTTGATGATAAAGATAGGGTTCTTGATTGTCTAGGGAAAATAGACAGTTCTTCCAAACATCTGCTATCCCTGATTAACGATATTTTGGATATGAGCCGGATTGAAAGCGGCAGAATGGTTATGAACCATGAACGGATGGATATACGTGAGGTGATTAACGGTTGTGCACTAATTGCAGAAAGTCTGCTGGCACAGAGAAAGGTGGATTTTGTCAGGGAGTTTGGTATATTCCATCATCCTCTACTAATTGGCGATGAATTACATCTGCGTCAGGTGCTTATCAATATTTTATCAAATGCCATTAAGTTTACCCCGGATGGAGGGAAAATCTTTTTTCAGGTAAAGGAGGTTTCTGCTGGAGACGGAAAGGCGACATACCATTTTGAGATTGAGGATACCGGAATTGGTATGAAACCGGATTTTCTGGAAAAAATTTGGGATTCCTTTACACAGGAAAATAGTGGAAACTGCAATGGATATAAGGGAACCGGATTGGGAATGGCTATTACAAAAAAACTGGTTGATTTGATGGGGGGGATTATCAAGGTAGCAAGCAAGCCGGGGGTTGGCAGTAAATTTATTGTGGAGGTAAGATTTGATACAGGAATACTGTCTGGTATTGCAGAGAAAGAAAAGACAGAAGAAAATATACAGGAATCAATAGTACGTTTGGACGGCATGAAGGTACTGCTGGTTGAAGATACGCCACTCAATATGGAGATTGCAAAATTCATGCTGGAAGATGAAGGGATTGAAGTAATGACGGCAGAAAATGGACAGATTGCTGTTAATATTTTTAATAATTCGCCTGAGAATACTTTTAATGCTGTGCTAATGGATGTGAGAATGCCTGTGATGGATGGTCTGACCGCTACAGAATCAATCCGGGCATTGCCAAGAGCTGACGCTGTAACAGTCCCAATAATAGCTATGACAGCAGACGCATATAGTGAAGATATAAGAAGGACAACTGATGCAGGAATGAATGCACATCTGACAAAACCTGTCAGTCAAGAGAAAATGCTCTCGACTTTGGAGAAATTTTATTCTGTATAAATAATAAGCTCTTTTGGATATATATTTCTTTTGGCATTTTGAAAGAGATTAAAAAGCAAAATGAAAAATGCTTAAAAGCATTTTGTAAAAGATTTTAAGCATTTTTATGTCAAACTTTCCTGATTATCCTCTGCATCTATAAATATCTGTATTTCGTTGTTGAGATAAAACAAACCCATCGGTGTCCGATGGGTTGCATGTTTCAAGCAGATTATTTATTGCCAGTGCATTTAGTACATGGTCTGTCCATGCTGTGTTTTTTAATCCTTTCTCTGCTTTGTTACAGTCAATCCGTAGAATGTAACCGTCAAATGTAGTAATGTCAATACTGTTGTGGTACATATTGTACCTTGCGTATATTAGATTCATTTTCTTTGTCCTTTCATAATTTTTACAAGCATATCAAATCAGTTCCCACGCCTTAATTGTTTTGTGTTATAATGTGTTATAGGTTTTTCTTTCCCTTAAAGTTTCCCTCATTAGGGTTCATAACAGCAAGAGGGAGAAAATAACATAAGGGAAAATCTAAGGGAATGCTCACCTTGCACAAATTTAATGTTTTCAGTAGTTAGAGCAGTTCATGAAAACAAAATATAAGAGTTATTAAATCTCTTAGATTTTGTGAAAATCCAATCGGGATTTGTCGATTTGTTAAATTCCTATTTACTTAACGAAAGGTTTGGTGATTTGTGTGAATGCAGAAGTAATAATAGGATTGGTTATCATATCACTTGTAGCAAGTATTATGATTATAATTGGTTTATGTCAGGTGAGAAATAAAGAGAAACCTGTGGGTTTTTATAATGTTATAGATCCACCTAAAAAAGAAAAAATATCAGATATCATACAATGGAATAAGAAACATGGAATAATCTGGATTGTTTATGGGATATGTATAGAACTTGGATTTTGGATTGGGTATGTTATGCCAATTGAAGCACTAGAAATATTTTTTATGATAGGTGGAATAGTAATTCCTTTACCATTTATGTGTTTAAGGCATCATAAGTTAGAAAAAGTGTATAGAATTAACTAACTTGATATTTACTGATAAAGCGTAAATATTCTCGTTTAATCATTGAGCCAATCCATGAACTCCCATGGAGTAAATGCTGTGCGACCATTATTGATAAATCAACGGAACCAAAGGAGGTGGTTAAGAATCACGATTTATTAACGATTGGTGATGAGGAAATGAAACATGGATTTCCAGAGGTGGTTCATTTAGCTTATAAGGGTAAATTATCTTTGGACGAGTACATTCTATTCTTAGAGAATATTTCGTATGCAAGATATGTTGATTATGATTTACCGGTATCCGTAGATATGGAGATGCTACGGGCAGGGGTTGCAATAGCACTTGAGAATTTAACAAATAGTGCGGTTTTAGATACCAATGACCGTAGAATGATTTGTTCAAATAATATGGAATTATTATCAGAGGCTGAAAAAATATTTATTGGATGATATGTGATTATAGAGAAAACCATGTGTAAATGTTTTCTTAATAATAAGAGTAAATATATTGCTGCATTGCAAAGCACAGATTTAACTCTATTGTATGAATGTGAGAATAAACGCTTTAATGTATTTGACGAAAGACTTGCTAATGAAGTAGTCAATTGTTTTAGCCAATTTGATAATTCAAGAAAAAGATTATTTGTAGGAATATTCGATAAAACTTGGAAATATCATACGGATTCTAATGAGTTCTTAGTTTAGGATTCGAAAATAGGTTTTGAAAAGTTGAGGGGATTACTTCAGGATAAGGAAAAAATAGAAAAACAACGACAGCGTGGAATTTCTGCGGCTATATATCCAAAGTTGCAAGGCTGGTGGATGAACATGGAACAGCAGTGATTCTCAAGAACAATGTACCAAGATATCTTGTGATTGATTTTAGCAAGGCAGAGGATGATACCATTGCATCCGATGAAGATATATTGAATATTTCAAAAAGATTGATTGAACAGAACAGAGAGGCCTATGAGGTACTGGCAAGATGATTAAACTGACAAAGGAACAGATTTTGATACTTCATTCGGAACTTATCAAAACGACAGGGGGCAGCGATGGTATTAGAGATATTGGACTACTTGAATCTGCCTTAGAAACACCGTTTCAATCTTACGGTGGAGAAGAACTATATCCGAGTATTCAGGCAAAGGCAGCAAGATTATGTTATGGACTGGTAAAGAACCATGCAATGGCTGTTAGAGCATCAAATATAACTTGACCACCCCCGAATCACCTGACCAACTTTCCATTTTGACCAATTCAGAGAAAGAAATCATAGGCAGAAAACAGGAAAAAGAACCTGAGCAATCAAAAAGTTGGTCAACCGTAAATTCCACCAAGAGAAAACAACGGAAAAACGACAGTATTTCAGAAAAGTTACTATATCAGCTTAAATAGTCTTGCTTAATGGTTTACCGAAGGCAAGGCTATGGCGAGCTATTGCAAGTTTGCTAGAGGCAAACCTGTGTGATGTGAAAAAAGATAGATGGTTCCTTTTTTGAATGAGTATGTGGCGACAATCAAAATTTATTTTTTGTTTAATTAAGCTAGGAGAATTACGTTAAATAGAAATTTGGAGGATTGTATGGAGATAAATGTTAGACTTGAAGAAGAAAAAGATTATCGAAGGGTAGAGGAAATAACAAGAGCGGCCTTCGGGTATCCTGACAGAATCAAGCGGGGACAGATTGGCTGCCCCTATGAGCATTGGATGGTCCATGAATTGCGGCACCGGGATGGGATCATGGCGCTCAGTTTGGTGGCGGAACTGGAAGATGGGATGATTGTCGGGCATATTATTTGCAGTAACGCGGTTGTGAAAAAAGAGAACCAGTCGCTTCCTGTTCTGAACTTTGGGCCACTGAGCGTGTTACCCGAATATCAGCGGATAGGTGTTGGAGGGGCACTGATTCATACCATGATAAGACGGGCGAAACGGCTTGATTATGGCGCAATTCTGTTTTTTGGAAGACCGGAGTACTATCCCCAGTTTGGGTTCAAGGAAGCGGAAGTTTATGGAATAGCAGATGCAGAGGGGTACAATTATCCCGCGTTTATGGCTATGGAACTGAAGGAAGGATATTTGAAGGAGGTTTGTGGGGGAAGATATTTTGAATCGGATATTTATGACGATGAACGGAACCGCGAGACAGTGAGAGCTTTTGACAGAGGGTTTACAAATGGATAAATTCTGGTTTGTCGGGAAGTTATATGTAAAGAAAAATCGTTATTTTTGAGGGAGGATAATGTGTCACATACTATAGCAGAAACATTTGAATTATTGTTTGATAAAAATAATAAGATTGCATACAAGGGCAAGAATCTCATAGAATTTAAAGAAAGGAAAAGTTTGCTTCCATTATCATAAATATTCTCCGCACTTTGAAGTTGCGCGCTTCAGAAAAATAGCGCGTATCGATTGGTTGTAGTTTGTTGAGAAAAATACTATACTGATAATGCGGCGCGGCGCAGGAAAATGAAAGGAGAATATTTTATGAGTTTCGGGAAAAATTTACAGTTCTTAAGGCATCTGAGAGGAAATATGACGCAGGAGGATTTGGCTGAAAAAATGAATATCAGCCGTCAAACTGTGTCAAAATGGGAGCTGGATGCAGCGCAGCCTGAAATGGATAAGGCGATAGAGCTTTGCAGGCTTTTTAATTGCTCTCTGGACAACTTGTTCCGTGATGAAATGGTCACTTGTGGCGAAACGTACGAAAATTTGCGTGTGGAGACCGTTTCCGCTTTTCGCTATATTAAACATGCCGTTGTAAGCTGTGACCCAGAGGGTGACGCTATCGACAGAGTACGTTCTATTGCCCGTCACTGCGGTGTGGACAACCCCCGTGTCATTGGCTGGGATTTTCCAAATGTGTCACAGGAGCAGATAAATGTTTTCAATATGCACGGTTATGAAGCAGCATGGATACTGCCTGACGGGGTTATTCCTCCTGATCTTGAAGTACACGAACAGGAAGACCACAAGTATGCAGCAATACACATTGAAAAGCCCTTTGAAAATCCTTTTGTGACCATTCCAAACGCTTATAAAACGCTTATGGAATATATGCGCGTGAATGGTCTGGAACACACGGAAAAGGACGTTATTCCCTGCTTTGAAACCGATGGTGACGATATGGATGTTTATATTGCTTGTAAGTAATGTATTTTAAACTGTTTTCCCCAGGGCGTGTCTGAAAACTCATTCTGCAAATTGTGACATACAACCCGCAGAAAGCAGTTTTCAGACACGCCCTGGCAATTTTTTTCTCTTCTATGAAATATTTTTTGGAATAAAAATCAAATAGAATATGAATATTTCTGCCATTTCTAATTTAAACCCTTTCCCTGCAAGGTAAAATTGAATTGTATATCTTAAAGATAAAAAAACAGTATGAAAAAATGTATTTATGATTTATAATAGAAGATAGAAGTGTTGGGGCATAGGAGACAGAAAAATATTCGCTGTTTCCTATGATTTATGTGGAATGGAGGTCGATCGTTATGTTGGGGCAGATTGATGTGAACAAGTCGATGCAGAAGAAAGAATACGATGCGAAGATGGATCAGCTGGAGGTACGTTTTGGGGAACTGCAGCGGGCGTGTAAGGATAAACAGATCCCGGTCATGGTCGTATTTGAGGGATTGGATGCGGCGGGAAAAGGAACAATGATAAATCGGATGATCCAGTCTCTGGATCCCCGCGGTTTTAAAGTGTTCACTGTGGGAAGGGATAAGGAGGATGAAGTGATGCGCCCTTATTTCTGGCGGTATTTCACAAAGACGCCAGAGAAGGGAAGGATGCATATTTTTGACCAGAGTTGGTATAAGGGAGTGTACGAGCAGATCATTTCTGAAAAGGAAGTGCTGGATTTTGAGGAAATGCTGACAGAGGACGGCTGTCTGATCATTAAATTTTTCCTGATGATCTCGAAGCAGGAGCAGAAAAAGAGACTGGAAAAACTGGAAAAGAGCAGTGAGACCAGCTGGAGAGTAACGGAAAAGGATAAGATCAACAACAAAAATTATGAAAAATGCCTGAAAGAATACGACCGGGTTCTGGTTCATACCGATACAGCCAAAGCTCCCTGGACCGTGGTAGAGGCTACGGATAAACAGTATGCAACCTGTAAAATAATCACTACAATTGTAGAAAGAATGGAGCGGGCGGTGAGGGAAGCAGAGGAATCTCTTTCCAAGGAGGCCGGCAAAGGCAACAGTGGAGGCAATGGAACAGCACCTGATGGAGAAAGGTTCCGGAATGGCGTACTTCAGGGAATTGATCTGAGCAAGTCCTTGGAACGGGAAGAATATAAGAAAAAGAAAAAAGAACTGCAGAAGCGTCTTCTTGCCCTTCACAATAAAATGTATCTGAAAAGGGTTCCAGTTATCCTTGCATTTGAGGGCTGGGATGCCGGCGGTAAAGGCGGTGCCATCAAGCGCCTCACCCAGGCGATGGATCCGAGAGGATATGAAGTGGTTCCTGTAGCGGCGCCCAACGACATTGAAAAGGCACACCATTATCTCTGGAGATTCTGGGAGCGGATTCCCAAAGCCGGGCATATGGCGATCTTTGACCGCACCTGGTATGGCAGGGTTCTGGTGGAGCGCATTGAGGGATTTGCCAGGGAGCGGGAATGGAGCCGCGCTTACAGCGAGATCAATAATATGGAAGAGCAGTTTACGAATGCCGGTTACATTGTATTGAAGTTCTGGCTTCACATTGATAAGGAAGAACAGGAGCGCAGGTTCCGGGAGAGAGAAAACACCCCGGAAAAACAGTGGAAGATCACGGATGAAGACTGGCGTAACCGGGCAAAGTGGGATCTGTATGAAAAGGCTGTGGACGAAATGATCGTGCGTACCTCCACGGAAGATGCCCCATGGATCGTGGTAGAGGCCAATTCCAAATATTACGCCAGGATCAAAGTGCTGGAGACGGTGGTGAATGCGTTGGAAAAACGTCTGCAGTGAAAAGACCAATATTTGCAATCACTTTTTTAAGAATTGCAATCGTGATTTTATAGTGAATATTGTACAATAAACAAAAAGAAAAGGAGATGATTTTGTGAAATGTTACAATAATAGACTGCGGCGTGTGCTGGCAGCGGTTATGGCGGTTGCCGTCATGGCGGCAGCGGTAGTTGTACCAGAAACAGCGCACGCGGCGAAAAAGGCAGTAAAAAGCATTACGCTGTCTAAACCAGCGGTGAAGACGCTGGGGATGAAAAAGGGGGAGACATTTTCGCTCAAAGTGAAAGTGAAACCGGCTGGGATGAGCAAAAAGATTACATATAGTTCCAGTAAAAAAGCGGTGGTTTCTGTTGATAAAAAAGGAAAGCTCAAAGCGAAGAAGGCAGGAAAAGCGGTGATCACGGTTTCCAGCCAGACCAAGCCAAAAAAGAGTGTCAAATTGAAGGTCACTGTATTCAAAGCATTTAAGAAGGTAAAGAAAGTTGCTCTGGATCAGAAAAGCGTGACTCTTCTAAAAGGTCAGAAGATGCAGCTGAGAGCATCGGTGTCGCCGAAAAATGCCACTATGAAGAAAGTAACATTTCAGAGTTCCAACACATCGGTTGCCAAAGTGAACAGCAATGGGGTTGTGACAGCGAAAGAAACAGGACCGGTTAAAATTACGGCCTATGCTGCAGATGGAAGGGGAGCGAAGGCGGTCTGTGCAGTTGGTGTGACAGAGGCATCTGTTTATCCCAAAATCACAGCGGCTCCGCCACAGACTACGGGATCAGCCCCGTCTGTCACAGATCCAGCTCCTCAGCCCAAGAAAACATTTACATTGGCAGAGGGCTTCAATTACGTTTCGATCTATGTAGACGGTACAGGGGATGATTATGAAGGGATAAGTCTTGCGGCAAATTCTTTAGCCGATGATGTTGAGCAGGTTCTGACCAGTGAGTGCAGACCGGATGTGGTCACGGATCCCAGCGATATTATTGGAACTGCTATATACGCAGGTTCCATTGGAAACAATCAGGTCATCGATTCGCTGATTGCGGCTGGTAAGCTGGACGTGTCAGCCATTCAGGGCAAGAGGGAGACGTATAAGATCCAGATCGTGGATCATCCTTCACCGGGCATCGACCGGGGTCTTGTCATAGCAGGAAGCGATAAGCGGGGAACCATTTATGGTATCTATCATATTTCTGAACTGATTGGTGTTTCCCCTTGGATTTTCTGGGCGGACGCTGTGCCGGATAAAAAAGACAGCATCGTTCTGGAAGCTTCTGACTTAAATGTAACTTCAAAAGAACCATCGGTAAAATACCGTGGAATATTTTTGAACGATGAGGCTCCATCCCTGACAGGATGGGTAAATGCAAAATTTAAAGGCTATAACGAAGAATTTTATAAGCATGTATATGAATTAATTCTGCGCTGCAAGGGAAATTATCTGTGGCCTGCGATGTGGTCCAATATTTTCAGTGAGGATGGTAAATCCAGTAAGATTGCCAATGCAGAACTTGCCGACAAGTATGGCATCGTAATGGGAACCTCCCATCACGAACCACTGTGCCGCGCTGGTTTAGAGTGGGGAGATAAACATGATGATTACGGAAGCGACAATAAGTGGAATTTCAACGTCAATGGAGATGCCATTACAGAGTTCTGGCGGGACGGTGTAAAAAGAAACATGGCTTTTGAAAATGTGTATACGCTGGGAATGCGTGGTGAAGCAGATTCTGCCCTCCCCGGAACCGATGAAGAGAATATCGATCTTCTGAAAAGGGTTATTTCCGTTCAGAAAGATATTCTGGAGGAAAACGGTTTGTCTGAGGCGCCACAGGTACTTACCGTATACAAAGAGGTAGAAAAGTTCTGGCATGGCACAGAGAAAGCAGAAGGCCTCAAGAAGTGGGATGCCCTGGATGATGTGACGATCATGCTCTGTGATGATAACTTTGGTAATATGAGGACACTCCCTGACCTGGAGACAAAAGACCGTCCCGGCGGCTGGGGAATGTATTATCACTTTGACTATCACGGAGGACCTACTTCTTATGAGTGGATCAACACCGTTGAGCTCAATAAAGTGTGGGAGCAGATGACAATGGCCTATGAACACGGTATTGATGATATCTGGATCGTCAATGTGGGCGATCTGAAGCCGATGGAAATGAATATTTCTTATTTTCTTGATATGGCATATGATTACGATACCTGGGGGAAAAATGGACTGAACCGCACTGAAGAATATATAAACCGCTGGGTAAGACAGCAGTTTGGCTCTTCCCTTAATGAGCAGCAGGTTCAGGACCTTCGTTTCCTGATACAGGAGTACACATGGCTCCATGGTTCCTGTAAGCCGGAAGTAATAAGTCAAAATACCTATCATGCTTCCAATTATAACGAAGCGGCAAGAGTGCTGGACCGTGTCCAGAAAATGGAGCAGATGGCAGATGAGTATAAGGATGTCATTCCGGAAAGCCATCAGGCAGCATATTTCCAGCTGGTTTATTATCCTGTAGCGGGAGCGGCTGCGGTAGCAAAAATGCAGATTGGCAAAGGACTGAACCAATATTTTTATGACCTTGGCAGCATGAATGCGAATCTGTATGCAGCACTGGTTGAAGATTCTATCCAGCAGGATAAAGATCTGCAGGACACATACAATAAAAATATGCCGGGTGTGGGGGATAAATGGAAAAATATGATGAGTTCTCCGCATGTAGGTTATGTCACATGGGAGTCAAAGGGATGGAAATATCCGACGCCGAAGCGGCTGACAGAATCGGATCAAACGGGGCTTTCTGTCACTCTTGAAAATCAGGCGGAAGCTTACCGGGAGGGAGAATGCCAGCTGGATGAATTTACCAGTACCGGAAAAGAGGCATATAAGATAACTTTAGCAAATATGGGAGAAAATCCACTGGATTATACGGTGAAGGCCTCTGCTGACTGGATTCAGGTATCTAAGACTTCTGGACAGGTGGAGAGCCAAGACAGCTTTCAGATATCCGTGGACTGGAGTAAAAATCCAGAAGCGGCAGGAACGGTTCAGATTCAGAGCGGCACTCAGGTCGTAACGATCCAGGTAAAGACAAGAACGGTCAATGCAGATGGACTGGCAGCCAATACCTTCATCTATGCCAATGGATATGCCTCCATCCTGCCAGGGCATTTCAGCCAGAGTGGGAAAGGGGCGAATGGAACGGAGATCTCTGTGATCCATAAATATGGAAAAACCGGGGAATCTTTAAAAGCGTTACCGACGGATGTAAAAACTGCGTCTGTTCCAGAAAATGCGGCATGGGCAGAATACCTTGTTTCCGTGGAAAAGGCAGGTACCTACCAGCTGACTGCCTATACTGCGCCATCCAATAATCTGTTACGCGAAGACGTGGGGATCTATTATGGAGTATCCGTAAATGGAGGAAAAGCAGAGAAGCATAATACGGTGGATCCGGAAACTTTCAAAGCAGGGGAGTACAGTGGGTCATGGGCATCGGATGTGAAGGCAAACGGCAGAAAGACCCAGAGTGAGGTGGTATTAAAGGCCGGAGTCAATACGATCCGTATCTATGCCATGGATCCGGCATTCGTTCTGCAGAAATTAGTGGTATCCGAAGAGCCGGTTGCGGCATCCCATCTGGGACCAGAAGAAAGCTATTATGTAGGGAAAGAGTAGGAGTGTGAAGTTTATAAAATAATGGAACAGTAGATTTTGCACATATGGACCATCCTCAACAGAGAGACAAAGATCAGGTTGTTGAGGGTGGTTTTTTTACAGAAACATATTAACAAACGTTAATTATTAACACATGTTATCCGATATAGATAATGACACCACATATAAAGCATGAGAGGGGGGATACAGATGGCAAAAGAAGACAGGATACCAAGCGACAGTGAATGGCAGGTGATGGAAGTGTTATGGGAGAGTAGAGCCCCCCTTCCCTCTTCTGAGATCATCCGACGTCTGGGAGAACATGGGAATATGACTTCGAGAATGGTCCGGGTTCTTCTCAACCGATTGTGTCAGAAGGAACTGGTTGATTACATAGTAGATGAAAAGGATGCAAGGGTATATCACTATTTTTCCAGGAAGAGCAGGGCAGAGTGCAGAAGGGAAAAGAGCAGGCGTTTTATAGAATGTTATTTTGCCGGCAGCCAGACGGGAGCGATCGCATCGCTATTACAGAGCAGCGCCCTGACCGCCGAGCAGATCGGAGAACTGGAAGCGCTTCTGGAGGAAAATAAGGGAAAGGGTGAGGGATAACTGTGCTGGAAACCGGAAGAAGAATCCTGGAATATCTGGATTGTTTTGTTGTTTATTATTCGATACAGTTTGGCAGATGTGTATTGTTTTCTTTCGCAGCCCTGGCGGTGGTACTCATCCTGCGGCATACATGTTTTAAAAACCGTATATTCCTAAAGGGAATGTGCTGGGCTGTATTTTTAGTCATTCCCTTTGTCGGGAGGTTGAAACTGTTTTATCAGTCCTCCTGGATGATTCGTTTGTTCTGGTGGTGGAATCACGCATGTATGAAATCTGCCTGGGTGCGTTACGGTTATCTGGCTGGAATGCTGGTAACGGCTGCTGTTATTTTTATCCGGCGCAGGCGTGTGAAGAATTTTGTTACCGGTATGAAAAGATGGGATTTAAATGGGCATGAGGTATGGGTGGGAGATTTTTCATTTACGCCATTTACTACGGGGCTGATCCGTAATCGGGTTGTTCTGCCCAGAGTCATGACAGAAACTTTTTTGCCGGAGGATTTGCAGCTTGTTTATCTGCACGAACAGACACATATCCATCTGGGACATTTGTGGTTGTATTTTTTGTGGGATATTGGGCGCAGCCTTTTGTGGATGAATCCATTTTTAACTCTGTGCACGAAGGCTGTGCGGCAGGATCTGGAAGAGATCTGTGATCAGGTGACCATCCAGAAAAGCGGCAGGAGCGCTTATGAGTATGGAAAATTGCTGTTAAATAGCATGTCTTTGATTCAAGAGGCATCGTCAGCACCAGGGGCAGCATTTGCCGAAACAAAAGAATACCGGATCACGAAAAAACGATTTAACCGCATCGCTGGGTTTCGGCCATATAAGAGGCAAAAAGTATTTGCTGTTTGTGCCGCTGGCATCGTGGCAGTACTCGGACTGTTTTGTCTGATCCATGGAAATTCTTATCCCAATTATACGGAAGATAAGGAGATTTTGATTCTCAGTGATGAGGGTAAATTTGTGGAGATCAGTGATAAAACTGCTTTGTACAGTGCCATTGAAATCGGCAGAGATGAAGTGCAGGTAGATCAGAAAGCAATGGATCAGATTTTTGGGGAACAGCAAATCCAATTGGATTCTTATTATATTTTATTTGGCGGTTTTATTAAAATGCCGGGGATCGGCGGCGGTGGGAATGCCGTATATGTAGATAGGAATCAAAAGGACGGGCTGTTGAGGCTTCCCTACCAGAACAATGATACCAGATTCCTTACACTTCTATTTAAATGGATCTGATCTTTATTCAAGGTGGAGCACACTGGTGGCAGTATGTTTGTAACAGAGAACGCAAAAGTTCTCGGAATGGAGGAATAGTATGGCTGTTTCAAGTATAGGAACTTATAATAATGTGTATGAGAGCGTCTCAGCGATGCAAAAAAAGGATGCAGAGGCTTCCGGGCAGAAAAGGGCAGGCGATGTTTACCGAACATCCGGAGTCATAATGGAGAAAAGGGAGAAGACGAAGGGAACAGATAACGAGGAATATCTCAAAAGCCTGCAGAAGCAGGTGCCGTATACGAAACTGGAGGCTGGCTCTGCTCTTAGTATGAAGAAAGACAAAAGAGCGGGTGTCATAACGATAAATCCCAAACTTCTGGAAAAGATGCAAAAGAATCCGGAGGCGGCAGCACAGTACACTCAGAAATTAAAAGATATTGAGAGGGCAGAACGAACCGTAAATGCATATTACAATTCCCTTGGCGGTGTTGTGGAGCGGACCAGCCACTGGTATGTGGATGAAGAGGGCAACCATTATCATTTCGCCTATACGCGCCGTGATGACAAGCTGAATAAAAAGATCCGGGAAGAGGCGAAGAAAAATACCGAGAACCACATCGAGAAGACCCGTAATAAAGCTCGTGAAAAGGCGGAAAAACTGGAGGAACAGTTAGAGAAAAAGGAAGAGGAGGCAAAAGAGAAAGAAAAGAATCACGAGACAGATCCAGTCGAAACCCGTGAGGAGGTACAGCAGCTTATCCATGAGGTTATGATGGAAGAAGATCTGGAAGTTCAATAACGGAGGTGTTATCTGCTGGCTTATGAATGGGAGCCAGCAGATATTCACTGTAAAATAATTAAAAAAGGGTTTATTTACTGCGGATTCGCCACACGGATCCCGTTTACTTCCACCTGGTCATTGCATTCAATAACAATACAGGGGATGCCATCGATGACCCTCGTGTCGATGAGATCCGTCCGTCCCGGATTGACCTGAATGGTCACGTCCGGAGTTTTTAACTCAAATTTTCTGACATTAGCGATATTATCGGCCACCAGTTTGTGGGATTCTCCTACGTTTTCAGTAAATTTCTCTTCAAAGGTCTCCATTTTTTCTTCTGGGACGCCGCTGGCAGCCAGCAGTTTTTTCACATCTTCCCGGTCAAGTTCCAGAGGTTCCGGATTTTCTTTGTTCTCAGAGATCATTTCATTCAGATTTTCGTGTATGTTTCTCACCACCTCATAATCGCAGGTAGTACCAAGGGATTCTTCAACAATGGTGGTGAATGTCTCCCGCTGTTCCCCTGCCGGGATGGGGAAAGTGCAGCCCAGCAGGTCATAGGAAAAATCGATATCCGTATCGTCTGCATTTCTTGCAAAATAGAGAAGGTTATGTATGTCGGTATTCCGGTCGTTAAAGGCGGGAAATAAAAATCCATTTTCCGGCGGCTGCACCAGCCAGTCCCGCATACAGTCCTCAATACTGTTTTTTTCCGGGTTGTAGCAGAGGCCTGCCTTGGACAATTTCACAGGACAGATGCTGCACAGTATAAAATCATACACATAATCGGAGGCGTCGATGGCAGGAAGCCCATTGTCGCTGTCCCCCAGGATCGTATTGCCATCGGCAGTTACAGAGGGGATGTCGTAAGCATCATGGATCAGTATGATAAAATAATTGCCGTCATAGTTGTAGGTCTGGATGACCATGTCATAAAATTTGTCCAAAAGTTCATTGTTCTGCAGCCCGCTCTTTAAAAGTTCCATCAAAAACTTCTGTTTCCCCTCCTCGTTGGTTTCCTCCTCCGATGGGAATTCCATATTCATCAGATTTTTTCCCAGAGTGCCGGAGAGGGTTTTGCGGAAAATTTCCACGTATTTGAACATCTCTTCTTCCGGCAGGGAATAAAAGGCCTCTCTTAGTTCCAGGCGCTTATTTTTTTCGGCGTCCACATAACAGCCGCAGATTCTTGTGATACCATTATCGTCCTTTTTAAATAATTTTTTGATCTCAGTAATTTCTTTTTTATTCATTTTGTATCTTCTCCAATCTCTCTCTGTGTTCTTTGTTCCAGTGCCAGCAGCTTCTCTTTGATATCCAGTCCTCCGCCGTAGCCGGTGAGGCTGCCATTCTTACCGATCACCCGGTGGCAGGGGATCAGGATCGGCAGAGGATTACGGTTGTTTGCCATCCCCACAGCGCGGCATGCCCTGGGATTGCCCACTGCTTCCGCCAGCTGTCCATAATACCAGGTCTCTCCATATGGGATCTTTTGAAGGGTTTCCCAAACCCGGATCTGAAAAGCGGTTCCCTGAAAGGAGAGGGGAAGAGAAAATATTTTTCGCTTTCCGGAAAAGTACTCATCCAGCTGCTGTTTTGCCTCTATCAACAGAGGCGAAACAGAGGACCCCGAATGTTCTACAGCTGTATGACAAAAGGCGAGACGGCAGATGCCGTTCTGATCTGCTTCCAGCTTCAAAGTTCCGATAGGAGAGGGCAGATAAAGTGTATTCGTAGAATTCATATTATTCCTCATTTCTGAGCGATTTATGGTGAAAAACCACAGGCGAAAGCCCGAAGAGTTTCTCCTGTCCATAACTTTCATAGTAAGTATAGTATGAAAGTCAAAAAGATGCAAGAAGTTGCAGAATGAAAGAAAAAGCGATATAATATCAAAAACTTAGTTTTTTGACGGAAAGGAGAAACTTATGGGACTAAATGATACACCATCTGCAGAGCGGATACATATTGGATTTTTTGGCTGCCGGAATGCGGGCAAATCCAGTGTGGTAAATGCCATAACAGGGCAGGAGCTGGCAGTGGTTTCGGATACGCTGGGAACTACGACGGACCCGGTGATGAAAGCGATGGAAATATTGCCCTTAGGGCCTGTAATGATCATTGACACGCCAGGATTTGATGATGTGGGAGCGCTGGGAGAGCTTCGTATGCGGAAGACCAGAAGCATTTTGAACCGGACGGATATAGCACTTCTGGTGGTGGATGCCACAGTGGGCATGAAGGAGACGGATCGTCAGCTGATTGCTCTGTTTAAGGAGAAAAGCATTCCCTATCTTGTTCTGAATAATAAATCAGATCTTTTGCAGGAGATCCCGAAAGCGGAAGAGCATGAGATGTATATCAGTGCTGCCACAAAAAGCGGGATCCATGAATGCAGGGAAAGAATTGGGAAAATAGCACCCAGGGAGGAGATGCAGGGAAGAATTGTGGGGGATCTGGTGCAGCCCTCGGACTTAGTGGTACTGGTGGTGCCCATTGATTCGGCAGCTCCGAAAGGCAGGCTGATCCTGCCGCAGCAGCAGACCATCCGTGATCTGCTGGAAGCAGACGCTGCTGTGCTGGCAGTAAAAGAAACCGGACTGAAACAGACCCTGGAACAGATGGGAAAGAGACCGGCTCTTGTGATCACTGACAGCCAGGTCTTTGCCAGTGTATCGGCGGATGTGCCGGAGGCGATCCCACTGACTTCTTTTTCTATCCTGATGGCGCGTTATAAAGGATATTTGGAAACGGCGGTAAAAGGAGTGTCGGCGGTGGAATCCCTGGATGATGGGGACAAAGTGCTGATATCCGAAGGCTGCACCCACCACAGGCAGTGTGATGACATCGGGAGCGTGAAGATTCCCAGGTGGCTCAGAAAATACACAGGGAAGGATCTGGAAATAGAACTCAGTGCGGGCAGGGAGTTTCCGGAAGATCTGTCCCCGTATTCGCTGGTTATCCATTGCGGGGGATGTATGCTCAATGAAAGAGAGGTCAGATACCGGATGAAGTGCGCGGCGGACCAGAAGATACCTTTTACCAATTATGGCATTACCATTGCATATATGCAGGGGATTCTGAAACGAAGCGTGGGGATATTTCCGGATCTGGCAGCGATGATCTGACATGTCAGGAAGGAAAAAAGAGATACAGCAGATTTGAGTTGAGCTCAAAGGTGCCGTATCTCTTTTGGGTTTTAATGGATCGAGATTGCATCCACCGGACAGCCGTCTCTTGCCGTCTGGGCGTCGGCCTCGCACTCCGGCGGAATCTCGTCCACCTGGGAAGCTGCTTTTCCGTTGTCGTTGAAAGCAAATACCGTTTCGCATGTACCGATGCATAAACCGCAGGCAATACATGTATCTTCATCTACAACAGCCTTCATGATATGGTCTCCTTCCTGATGAAATCTTAGAGATTCCGGGATAAAGGACAGTGTTCTGTGCCGGATCCGGAAGCTCTTTTACAGAAGTATAGCCAGAAGACTGGAAAAATATTCATTTAATCTTCTTCGATCACCTGGATTTCCAGAAAATCAAAATCAATGGTATCGATAAAATTGTCACTGGTAAACCGGGTCTTATCAATCCGCTTAAATTCAGCAATATTATGATCCAGCCAGATGGGTTTGGAAAGATCAAATGCATAACAGATCTCATCCAGGGCAGTAAATATTTTTTTGGTTCGGTTAAGCTCCGGCGAAGCATTCTCCACCACCATATCCCGGAGTAAGCGGTTGGAGCGAAATTCTTTTGCCCAAAGTCTGAACATGGGGATTCCTTCTTTCCTGAAATTTTCGTCTGTGTAGTGCAGGTGTGACAACACGGTTACAGTATACGTTGCCGGAGTTAAAAAGTAAAGAATTATTTGACTTTATATGCATTTTCTTATAAAATTAAAATGGTATATTTATTTGATTACAGAAAAAGGCGAAAGCTGTTTTTCAATGGAGAAGGAGTAAGGTACGATGCTGGAACAGGAATTGGATACATCGATGTTGAGGCAGATTCATATTCCTATGGATGAGTCCCATGTTTTTATTGACCAGGAGATGAAATTCCGGGAAATGATGATGATGTACAGTTGTGCGATAAAGGAAGTAAAAACGAAACTTCAAGTGCTGAATGATGAGCTGTCGATCACAAGAAAAAGGAATCCCATTGAGTTCATTAAATCCAGGATCAAACAGCCCACGAGCATAGCGTCCAAATTAAAACGGAAAGGATGTCCTGTGACAGTGGAGTCTGCTATGGACTGCCTGTCAGATGTGGCAGGAGTAAGGGTGATCTGTGCTTTTATTGATGATATATACAAAGTGGCAGATATGCTGACTGCACAGGATGATATCGAGTTGATCAAGCGAAAGGATTACATTAAAAATCCCAAGATGAACGGATACCGCAGTCTTCATCTGATCGTGGAGGTTCCGGTTTTCTTTTCAGATCACAAAGAACTGATGCGTGTAGAAGTGCAGATCCGGACGATCGCCATGGATTTTTGGGCGAGTCTGGAACATCAGCTGAAATATAAAAAAGATATCGACGATGCGGAAAATATCATGTATGAGCTGCGTGCCTGTGCGGATGTGATCAACCGCACCGATTATCATATGCAGTCGCTGAGAGACCGCATCGTTGAAAATTCGTAACTGTTACAGGTATAGTGTAAGGCGGTTCTGCAAATACATAGAGATAGAGCCGAAAGGATAGAAATGGAGGAGAAGGAAGATCATGGCAAAACGGATAGATGGCAAGGCAATCTCACAGATGGTAAAGGATGAACTCAGGGACCGGGTAAAAAAAGAAAAGATCGAGGCGACGCTGGCGGTGATCCAGGTGGGGAGTGACCCAGCTTCCACTGTTTATGTGGGAAATAAAAAGAAAGCATGCGAGTACATCGGGATTCGTTCTCTTGCCTTTGAACTGCCGGAGGAGACAAAAGAAGAAGAGCTTCTGGATCTGGTCAGGGAGCTGAATGACCGGGAAGATGTGGACGGGATCCTCGTCCAGCTGCCCCTTCCGGCACATATGGACGAAGATAAGGTGATCCAGACGATCTCCCCGAAAAAGGATGTGGATGGTTTTCATCCCCAGAGCGTGGGAGCCCTCAGCATCGGCCAGCCAGGATTTGTCTCTTGTACGCCGGCGGGTGTCATACAGCTTTTGAAGCGTTCCGGCGTGGAGATTGAGGGAAAAGAATGTGTTATTGTGGGCAGGAGCAATATCGTAGGGAAACCGATGGCGCTTCTTATGCTCCGGGAGAATGCCACAGTTACCATATGCCATTCCAGGACGAAGGATTTAAAAGAAGTGACGAGGCGTGCCGATATACTTATTGTCGCTATCGGGAAGCCGCGGTTTATCACGAAAGAATATGTAAAAGAGGGAGCCGTTGTTATCGATGTGGGAATTCACAGAGGTGCAGACAATAAGCTCTGCGGAGATGTGGATTTTGATGAGGTAGAGCCAGTTGCTTCCGCTATTACCCCAGTGCCCGGAGGAGTAGGACCGATGACTATCGCCATGCTGATGAATAACTGTGTTGAGGCGAAAGGACTGCAGTAGATGATTGATATATATTTCGTATCCCTTGGCTGTGACAAGAATCTGGTGGACAGTGAAAAGATGCTGGCGATACTGGATCATGCGGGATACCGCCTGGCCCAGGAGCCAGAGCAGGCAGATGTGATCGTGGTCAATACCTGTGCGTTTATCCACGACGCCAAGCAGGAGAGTATCGAGACTCTTCTGGAAATGGCGGAGTATAAAAAGAAGGGAACCTGCAGGGTGCTTATCGCGGCAGGGTGTCTGGCAGAGCGTTATAAAGATGAGATCCAGAAAGAAATGCCGGAGATCGACGGTATCATTGGTACCACAGCTTATGACACGGTGGCGCAGGTGGTAGAGCAGACCATGGCTGGCCAGACGGCGGTCAGCATGAAAGAACTTTCTTATATTCCTCCGGGACTTACGGACCGGATCCGGTCCGGCGCCGGGCATGTGGGGTATCTGAAAATAGGTGAGGGCTGCAGCAAAAACTGTTCTTACTGTGCGATCCCCTCTATGAGAGGGCGGTATCGCAGCGTGCCCATGGAAGAACTGATCGAAGAAGCGGTGAAGCTTACTGCCGGCGGTGTAAAAGAACTGATCCTGGTGGCGCAGGAGACCACGATGTATGGAGTGGATCTGTATGGCGGGAAGAGACTTCCGGAACTTCTAAAGCGGCTGGCACAGATTGAGGCAGTTCAGTGGATCCGTATTCTGTACTGCTATCCGGAGGAGATCACGGAGGAACTTGCAGAGGAGATCCGAAAGAATAAAAAAGTCTGCCATTATCTCGATCTTCCAATACAGCACTGTAACGATGAAATATTAAAAAAGATGGGAAGACGCACCGATAAAAGACAGCTGATGGAAAAGATCGGAATGCTGCGGAAGAGGATCCCGGACATTGCACTCAGAACTACATTGATCAGCGGATTTCCCGGTGAGACAGAGGAACAGCATGAGGAATGTATAGAATTTGTAAAGGCGATGCGGTTTGACCGTCTCGGCGTGTTCCCCTATTCCCCGGAAGAGGGGACGAGAGCTGCCGGGTTTGAGGGACAGCTGGAGGAAGAGGTGAAGAGACGGTGGGCAGATGAGATTATGGAAACCCAGCAGCAGGTGATCTTTGAAGCCAATGAGAATATGGTGGGCAGAAGGATTACGGCGCTGGTAGATGGATATCTGCCGGAAGAGGACGTCTATGTGGCGAGAACCTGCCGGGATGCGCCGGAGATCGACGGATGTGTATTTTTTCACTCGTCCGCGGAGATCCTTTCGGGGACCATGGTAGAGCTGGATGTGACGGATGCCAGCGGTTATGATCTAATTGGAATGTTATGCAGTGAGGAGGACTAGACGATGAATGTGCCAAACAGACTGACGATACTCCGGGTCATTATGATCCCGGTATTTATCTTGTTTATGCTATGGCAGACATTTCCGTACTCAGATTATATTGCGGGCGGGGTATTTATACTAGCCTGTATCACAGATTTTTTTGATGGGTACATCGCGAGAAAATATAATCAGGTCACTACTTTTGGCAAGTTTATGGATCCCCTGGCAGACAAGATACTGGTCTGCTCAGCCCTGATCTGTTTTCTGGCGGAAGCGGATAGTCCGATGCCTGTGTGGGTTGTCATTGTAATCATCGGCCGGGAATTTATCATCAGCGGTTTTCGTCTGGTGGCGGCGGAAAAAGGAGTTGTCATCGCGGCGAGTTACTGGGCCAAAGTAAAAACTACGGTGCAGATGATCATGGCCATCGTATTGATCTTTGATTTCAGGCATCCGGTATTTATTCTGCTGGAGCAGATACTGATCTATGCGGCACTGGTGTTGACGGTGATCTCACTAGTGGACTATATTTATAAAAACCGGGCAGTTTTATCGGATGTATCATGATTTTTCAGATTTTCCACCATGGAGGTATATCATATGGAGACACTGGAAGAGTGGCTTGTCAAGGAATTGACAAAAAGACATGCTAGCATTACAACAGCAGAGTCATGTACTGGAGGACTGGTCTCAGCCAGGATTGTAAATGTCGGAGGTGCCTCTTCTGTGTTCAACCAGAGTTTTGTCACTTACTCCAATGAGGCAAAAAGAGATCTTCTCGGAGTGAAACAGGAGACACTGGACAGCGTCGGGGCCGTGAGCCCGGAGACGGCGGAGCAGATGGCAATGGGAGCGGCAAAGGCGGCAAAGGCTGAAGTGGCGGTTAGTGTCACGGGAATTGCGGGACCAGATGGCGGTACGCCGGAAAAACCGGTAGGACTTGTTTATATCGGATGTTGCTGTTATGGTAAGACAGTTGTAGAAAGGCATATATTTAAAGGAAACCGGACGGAAATCAGAAATGCTTCGGTAGAGACAGCACTGACTCTTGCAAAAAAATGTCTGAAGGAGTGAGTTGATTGAAAAAGATCATACTTTTTTTGTGTGTTGTGCTGACTGCATTCGGAGGAATCGGATGCAGTATGTTTAAACCGGAGGAAGACGAGATGGATCTGACGGAAGAGGATATCCTTTCTGCCAATGACAATAATGGGATCATGGGAGTATCTTCCGGCAGTGTGAGTACGGTCAATACATTATATATATACACGATTGACAGCATCCAGGAAGAGCTGGTACCGTTAAAGATCCCTGTAGGCGGAAGCCGGGTTACGCCAGCATTTATTATGGATGAGGTGATCCGGAACCTGGATGAAAAGGTGGAAGTAACAGAGATAGACATCGAAAAGTCGCGTATTTACATTACCTTTAATGAGGACTATGCGCCGGTCAGAAAATGCTCTGAAAATTTTGAAACCATGATACTTGACTGTATTTCCAACAGCATTCTGGACAATATTCCGTATATTGACGAAGTGGTATTTCGCGGTGAAAAGGGGGGCTACCAGTCCGATAATTTCAGCTTTGAAGAGGATGAGGTCTACAGTTCCAGATAATATAAGATAAAACAAGATTTGACTTCTACGTGACTGCCTGGCTTTAGGAAGTAGTGATATTTTATTAAAAGAGGATTAAATATATGAAAGATTATGATATAGTAGTCATTGGTGCTGGTGCGGCAGGAATGATGGCGGCGATCGCTGCAGGCAGACGGGGGTGCCGGGTCTGTATCGTTGAAAGGAATGAGAAGCCAGGGAAAAAAATATATATAACAGGAAAGGGCAGGTGCAATATCACCAATGCCTGTGATATGGATGAGCTGTTTCAGAATGTGATGACCAATCATAAGTTTATGTACAGTAGTTTTTACCACTTTACGAATGAGGATGTCATCGCTTTTTTTGAAAAAGAGGGTCTTTCTCTAAAGATCGAGCGTGGAAACCGTGTCTTCCCGGTATCGGACAAATCTTCGGATGTGATCCGGGTGCTCTCTGGGGCGTGCCGGAATTGTGGTGTGGAATTTCTTTTCCACAGCCGGGTAAAATCAATATTATGTGGCGGAGATGTTCCTCAAACCGTTATAGGTGTGAGGCTTGCCGATGGAAGGGAGATCACAGCCAGCCAGGTGATTGTGGCGGCAGGGGGCAGATCCTATCCCTCTACTGGTTCCGAAGGGGATGGTTATCTGCTGGCGGAGCAGACCGGACATACTGTGACCAGGTGCCTGCCGTCGCTGGTGCCGATGAATATCAGGGGAGAAGAGCCATCTCAGATGCAGGGATTGTCCATGAAAAATGTTGAGATGTCTTTTTATACCAGGAAAGCTGGCGGGAAGAAAAAAGAGCTGTACCGTGAATTTGGAGAAATGATGTTCACTCATTTTGGGATTACGGGCCCTATTGTGCTCTCAGCCTCCAGCCGCATCGGCAGTGTCCTGGAGTCGGAACAGGTTTATGCGGAACTGGACTGTAAGCCGGCGCTTTCCAAAGAAAAGCTTCACAAGCGGATTCTGAGAGATTTTGAAGCAAATCCCAATGTGAGCCTTAAAAATTCACTGGGAGGACTTCTTCCCCGGAGTATGATCCCTGTGGTTTTGAAGATAAGTGGTCTGAGAGGTGAAAAAGCAGTGAATCAGGTGACCAGGGAAGAGCGGGACAGACTGGTGGATGTCATAAAAGGAATGGTATTCCCGATCGAATCCCTTCGGGGATGGAACGAGGCAATCATCACCAAAGGCGGCGTCAATGTCCGTGAGGTCAATCCTGCCACGATGGAGAGCAAACAGATTCATGGCCTGTATTTTGCGGGGGAGGTGCTGGATGTGGACGCATTGACGGGTGGGTTTAATCTTCAGATCGCATGGTCTACTGGTTATGCGGCGGGAGAAAGTGCTGCGGAACAGGTGCTGGATACCGGGAGGGACATAATTATAGATGGAACATAATAAATGAAGTAAATCTGGAAAAGGAACAGAATGGAGAGAGACAATGAATATAGCAATTGACGGACCTGCAGGGGCAGGAAAAAGTACCATCGCGAAGCTGGCAGCAAAGAAATTATCTTTCGTATATATTGATACGGGAGCCATGTACCGGACGATGGCTTATTATTTTTTGAAACACGGGATCGATACAAAGGAGGAAAAGGCGGTAGCGGAACACTGTGGGGAGATTGGCATCCATATCGCCTATGAAGACGGCGACCAGCAGATCTTTCTCAACGGGGAAAATGTATCAAAGGAGATCCGTGGCGAGGAGGTAGGAAATCAGGCTTCTGTGGTGGCGGCTTACGGGGTTGTCAGGGAAAAACTGGTAGCTCTTCAGCGCCAGATGGCAGCCAGTACGGATGTGGTTATGGATGGCAGGGATATCGGTACGGTGGTCCTGCCGGATGCGGAGTTAAAGATCTATCTGACAGCAAGTTCTGCGGTACGGGCCGACAGAAGATACAGGGAACTTCGGGAGAAGGGAGTTGGCTGTGACCTTAAAAGGATCGAAGAAGACATCATACTTCGGGATAAACAGGATATGAGCCGTGAGATCTCGCCTCTCAAACAGGCAGAGGATGCAGTATATCTGGATTCGTCGGATATGACCATCGATGAGGTGGTACAGGAGATCATTACTCTTGCGAAAGGGAGAAGTGTATGAAGGTAACACTGGCGAAAACAGCAGGGTTCTGCTTTGGGGTAAAGAGAGCGGTAGAGATGGTTTATACGGAGGCAGAAAAGGGAAAGCAGGTTTATACCCTTGGTCCGATCATCCATAACGAAGAAGTTGTGTCTGATCTGGAAAAGAAAGGTGTGAAAGTGATCAGTGAAGAGGACCTGGAGAAAATGGGGAAGGATGGGAATGGGTTGTCCGGCTCCACGGTGGTGATCCGGTCCCATGGCGTCTCCGAAGCTGTCTACAGGGCACTGGAGGAAAAGAAATGTGAGATTGTGGACTCTACCTGTCCCTTTGTAAAAAAGATTCATGATACCGTGAGAAAATATGCAGCGCAGGGATATGATATCGTTATTTTCGGAAGCAGGGAACATCCCGAAGTCCAGGGGATCCTGGGATGGTGCCTGGGACGTGGGACGTCACTGGAAACAGAGCAGGAAATATCTTCCTATGAGCCTCGGAATGATGAAAAAAAGGTGTGTGTTGTGGCACAGACGACATTTAATTACAAAAAATTTAAAGATTTAGTTGAAATTATCTCAAAAAAAGGTTATGATATAATTGCTGTGAATACTATATGCAATGCGACGGCAGAGAGACAGAAAGAGGCACAGGAGCTTGCGGCCTGTTCCGATGCCATGATTGTGATTGGCGGAAAGAACAGTTCAAATTCCAGAAAACTATATGAAATCAGTAAAAATCAGTGTGAGAGCACTTATTTTATACAGACATTGGAAGATCTGGACATGGAATGCGTCCGGTCGTCTGAAAGCCTAGGTATTACTGCGGGGGCATCCACCCCAAAAAACATTATTCAGGAGGTTCTAGAGGCATGTCAGAAGAAAGAAGTTTTGGAGAATTATTAGAGGAATCAATAGTAACAATCCATAATAATGAGGTTGTAGAAGGGACAGTTATCGGCGTTAAGGATAGTGAAATTATCTTAAATATTGGATATAAAGCAGATGGTATATTGACAAAGAACGAATACAGCAACAATCCGGATGTTGATTTGACAAAAGAAGTCAAACTGGATGATAAGCTCACTGTAAAAGTGCTGAAGGTTAATGACGGGGAAGGCCAGGTTCTTCTTACTTATAAGAGATTACAGCAGGATAAGCTGAACAAGTTCTTTGAAGAAGCGATGGAAAAAGGCGAAGTACTTACTGGTAAAGTAGCAGCTGCCTTGAAAGGCGGACTCAGTGTTGCCTATGGCGAGGGAAGGATATTTATCCCTGCGAGCCTTGTTTCTGATGTATACGAAAGAGATCTGACTAAGTACGCAGGACAGGAGATCGAGTTTATCCTCACAGAGGTTAATCCACGTAAGAGAAGGATTATCGGTGACCGCAGACAGCTGGTTGTGGCAAAGAAAAAAGAGATGCAGGAAGAACTGCTGTCAAAAATTGAAGTGGGTATGATGATTGAAGGTACTGTGAAGAACCTTACTGATTTTGGTGCTTTTATTGATCTGGGAGGAGCAGACGGACTCTTACATATCTCCGAGATGAGCTGGGGACGTGTAGAGGATCCGAAGAAACTGTTTAAAGTTGGTGATCAGGTGACTGTGATGATCAAAGATATTGTAGACACTAAGATTGCCCTTACGATGAAACTTGATTCCAATAATCCATGGAAAACAGCACCTGAGAAATATGCCAAGGGAAATGTTGTGGATGGCAGGGTTGCCCGGATGACAGATTTTGGTGCGTTTGTAGAGCTGGAAGAGGGCATCGATGCGTTGTTGCATGTGTCCCAGATTTCTATCGAGCATGTGGAGAAGCCGTCTGACGTTTTGCAGATTGGACAGGAGATCACTGCTAAAGTCGTTGATTTTAACGAGGAAGCAAAGAAGATCAGTCTTAGTATCAAAGCACTGGAGATTGAAAATCAGAAAGAAGCAGAAGAAACTCCGGCTGAAGAGACAGCTCCGGAGATGTTAGAAGCTGATGACACGGAGACAGAAGAGGAAGAATAATTCTGTGCTCCTATGATTTAAAATTGCTGGTGTATATGTATGTTAAATAATTATGAAGATTTTAAGAAAGAGTTTTTTAAGATTTCCAAGATCGATCTGAATTCCTATAAGGAAAACCAGATGAAGCGAAGGATTGATAACTTTATTGATAAGAACCACTGTGAAGGATATGTTAATTTTCTTAAACTGATCCAGAAAGACGGTAATATTTATGATATGTTTATTACCTATCTGACCATCAATGTTTCGGAATTTTACAGAAACCCGGCGCAATGGGCTACTCTGCAGAAAGTTGTCATTCCTCATCTTCTTGGATGTTTTGGGAAGAAGCTCCGGATCTGGAGCGCTGCCTGCTCTACTGGTGACGAGCCTTATTCTCTGGCCATGGTACTAAGTGATTATGTTTCCCTGAATCAGATCGAGATCATTGCCACCGATATGGATAAGGAAGTTTTATCCAAGGCAAAACGTGGATGCTATAATGAAAAGAGTGTCAAGGGACTTCCGGATAAATATATCAATAAATATTTTGAGAAAGATGAACATGGGCTATATCATGTAGTGGATTCTATTAAAAAGTGTATTACTTTCCGTCAACATAATCTTTTAAAGGATTCTTACATAGCAGACGTTGACCTGCTGGT
Organism: uncultured Eubacterium sp.; assembly: GCA_910585745.1. GTDB lineage: Bacteria > Bacillota > Clostridia > Lachnospirales > Lachnospiraceae > Eubacterium_F. Next base: position 38,506 of record CAJUFM010000016.1, read on the forward strand.
ATGCAGAAATGTTCTGATCTATTTCACCGATGATGCTAAGGATGGAATATATAAAGGATTTGTGAAGAGTCTCAAAAGGAATGGAATTCTTTTTGTGGGCAGCACAGAACAGATCATTGGTCCGGACCGGTATGGTCTTGAGACATTTCAATCCTTCTTCTACAAAAAACTTTAAGAAAAGAAAATGTGTTAATAAGCCACTCGAACCAAATCGGGTGGCTTTAAATAAGAAAAGATATATAAGCGCGGAAATGAGGTAAAAGTGAAGGCAATTACCGGTTCGGAAAAACCTCACCGGGCAATTGCACGTCAAGTGTCTAAAGTTCCTGACACCTGGCTCCCTTCACTTCATTGTTTGTGTCTGCGTTGCAGTCACAAACTTGAAATGCGCCAAAAAAGCGCAGAAAAGAGGTAATTATGGAGAAGATTATTGTTGCCCTGGATGCCATGGGCGGAGATTATGCACCGGAGCAGACGGTGCAGGGAGCTGTCAATGCGGTGAATTCCTCCGGGGAGATCAAAGTGATCCTGGTGGGAAAGCAGGATCTGATCCAGGCAGAGCTGGCGAAGTATGAATATAATAGTGATTCCATTGAGGTGGTTCATGCCGAAGAGATCATTGACATGGGAGATGTGCCAACGGCTGCGATCAAAAATAAAAAGGATTCGTCACTGGTGGTGGCAATGCGGCTGGTCCGGGATGGAAAAGCGGATGCGGTCGTTTCTGCGGGAAGCACCGGTGCGATCCTGGTAGGCGGACAGCTGGTAGTGGGGCGTCTCAAAGGGATCAAGAGACCGCCTCTTGCGCCTTTTGTGCCAACGACGAAGGGATTTTCCCTGCTCATTGACTGTGGCGCCAACGTGGATGCCAGACCGGAGCATTTGGTTCAGTTTGCCCAGATGGGATCCATTTATTATGAAAATGTGATGGGGAAAAAGAATCCTACGGTGGGGCTCCTCAATATCGGAACGGAAGAAGAGAAGGGGAACCAGCTGGTGAAGGATACCAAACCATTGTTAAAGGAATGCAGGGGAATAAACTATATTGGCAGCATTGAGTCCCGTGAGATCGTGCGGGGGGCGGCAGATGTCATCGTATGTGAGGCATTTGTAGGAAATATCGTGCTGAAGTTTTTCGAGGGACTTGCCCTGACGATGTTTGACAGTCTCAAGCAGGGACTGTTATCCAGTCTGCGGACAAAGATCGGTACGGTGCTGGTTAAACCGGCATTGAAAGGATTAAAAAAGCAGTTTGATACGAGCAGCCAGGGCGGCGCACCACTGCTTGGACTAAAAGGGCTGGTGGTAAAGGCACATGGAAATTCTACCTGTAAGGAGATCGAGATTGCCATAAAACAGTGTGTCTCCTTTAAAAAGCAGGGAATAAACGAAAAAATTAAAGAAAGCATTTGTGATTGATATGAAGGACATCGAAGAATTTGAGGATCGGATCGGCTATGCATTTCATAATAAAAGACTTTTGCAGAATGCACTGACCCACAGTTCTTTTGCCAACGAGAGGCACTGGACCTACAACAGAAATAATGAGAGGCTGGAGTTTTTAGGGGATGCTGTGCTGGAACTGGTGAGCAGTGATTTTATTTTTCACGAGCACAGCGGTGACATGGAAGGTGAGATGACCAAGCTCCGGGCCAGTCTGGTCTGTGAGAGAAGCCTGGCAGATTCTGCCCGGCAGATCGGACTGGGACGGTTTATACGGCTGGGAAAGGGTGAAGCCGCCACCGGAGGCAGAGAGCGGGATTCCATCCTGTCGGATGCCTTTGAAGCGGTGATCGGTGCCATGTACCTGGATGGCGGTCTGGAGACGGCTAAGTCTTTTGTGATACGTTTTGTGCTCTCAGATATCGAAAATAAAAAGTTATTTTATGACAGCAAAACGATATTACAGGAGATGATCCAGGCCCAGGGAACTGGCAGTATCTGTTATGAGCTAAAATCGGAGACCGGACCGGATCACGCGAAAGTGTTTGAGGTAAATTGTCTGCTGGATGGAACATGTCTTGGGACCGGAATGGGACATTCCAAAAAGATGGCAGAGCAGAATGCTGCTTATGAGGCTTTATGTAAGCTAAAGAATAATAAATGATTGGAGTTTGTCTATGTATCTGAAAAGTATCGAAGTTCACGGTTTTAAATCCTTTGCCAATAAGCTGGTGTTTGAGTTTCATAACGGCATAACTGGTATTGTGGGACCCAATGGGAGCGGGAAGAGTAATGTGGCTGATGCCGTCCGCTGGGTTCTGGGAGAGCAGAGTGCCAAACAGCTTCGTGGCGCCAGCATGCAGGATGTAATCTTTGCTGGAACAGAGCTTCGCAAGCCTCAGAGTTATGCCTATGTGGCGCTGACGATCTCCAATGAGGACCATAAGTTAAATGTGCCTTATGAGGAAGTGCAGGTGGCGAGACGGGTATACCGTTCCGGGGAGAGTGAATACCTTCTAAATGGTGCGGCATGCCGGCTGAAGGATGTACAGGAACTTTTTTTTGATACCGGAATCGGAAAAGAGGGATACTCGATCATTGGTCAGGGTCAGATTGATAAGATTCTCAGCGGTAAACCAGAGGAGCGCCGGGAACTTTTTGATGAGGCGGCGGGAATTGTAAAGTTCAAAAAAAGAAAGGCGACAGCTGAGAAGAATCTGGAAGCCGAGAGCCAGAACCTGCTCCGTGTCAACGACATCCTGACAGAGCTGGAAAAACAGGTAGGCCCTTTGGAAAAACAGTCAGAGAAGGCAAGAGAGTACCTGCGGCTAAAGGAAGAACTGAAAAAATATGAGATCAGTTTATTTATTCAGGATTATAACAGCTTCCAGGAAGACCTGAAGGAGGCAAAGACCAATATCTCCAATGCGGAAAAAGAACTGGAGGAGGTCAAGAAAGAACAGGAGAGTACCAAATCTCAGTTTGAAGAGGTGGAACATCAGATCAAGGAATACGACGAGCTCCTGGAACAGAAAAAGGAGAAATGCAACAGAGACCGTCTTGCCCTTGCTGGTATCGAGGGAGAGATCCGCATCGCGAAGGAAAAGATTTCTTCTCTTTCTCATGGAAAAGAATACTATATGGACCGTATGAACAGCATCCAGGCCTCTGTGGATGCGGTGACGAAAGAGAAAGAAGGATATCTGGAGAGCCAGAAGGAATTTACCGGGACGCTGGCTCAGATGCAGTCGGAAGAAGAAAATCTTCTCAAAGAGGCAGACCGGCTTAATGAAAGGATCGGGGAGATGGAGAAAACCATCGCCGAGCAGAATGACATTATCCTGTCTTCCATGAACCAGACCTCAGAGATCCATATTGAGCATCAGAAGATTGAGTCCATGATGGAGCAGAACTCCATCCGCAAGGCAGAGCTGAACCAGAGGATCCTGTCCAACAAAAGTCAAGTTTCTACTGCAGTCGAACAAATGCAGCAGGAAGAAGCTGCCCTGGAAGAGATCCGCCAGTCCCTGGACGCGGAATATGTAAAGAGAAAAGAGTTTTTAAAGAAGGCAGAAGAATGCCGGACTGAGTTCAATGACCTGCGGCACGAACTCCATGAAAGACAGAGAGATTATCATATGAAATCTTCCCGTCTTGCCACGCTGAAAAATATTACGGAGCGCTATGACGGCTATGGACAGAGTATCCGCCGGGTGATGGAGCAAAAGCAGGAGAATCCTGGCATTGTTGGCGTTGTGGCGGATATCATACAGGTGGATAAAAAGTATGAAACGGCGGTGGAAACCGCTCTGGGTGGAAGCATCCAGAACATAGTCACAGAGGACGAGCAGACTGCCAAAGATATGATCAATTTTCTGAAAAAGCACCGTTATGGGCGGGCTACTTTTCTTCCGTTGACCACTGTGTCTGCCGCGGCGGGACGGATCAAGCCGGAGGTGCTCTCGGAACAGGGTGTGATTGGCTGCGTGTCGGAGCTGGTAAAGAAGGATCATCGCTTTGATGGTCTGGTACAGTATCTGCTGGGCCGGTTTGTCCTGGTGGATACTATTGACCATGCCATGGCGCTGGGAAGAAAGTTTAAGCATACCCTGCGTATCGTAACACTGGAGGGTGAGCTTCTGAATCCGGGAGGATCCATGTCTGGAGGAGCCTACAAGAACAGCAATAATCTTCTGGGAAGGCGCCGGGAGATGGAGAAGCTGGAAGAGGAGATCCAGAAGATTGAAAGATCCATGGACAAGCTTCGGCAAAAGAGAAAACGGCTGGAGGAAGAAGCCGGCAAGGCAGAGCAGAGGGCGAAGGAAAAGGATTCTGTGCTCAAGGAGCTGGGGCTTCGTGAGAATACGGCGAACATCAAATATGAGCAGGCGGTGGCGGTGAAGGAGCAGAAAGAGGCGGAATTCAATGCTATCGTAAACGACGGCAAGGAACTGGAAAGCCAGAAAAACATTCTGACGGAAACCTTGTCCCGCATCGATTCCCAGCTGAAAGATAGCCAGAAGAAAAACGATCAGGCGAAAGAGATCCAGGAGCAGACCACCGAGGAACTGGAAAAGACAGCGAAAACCCTTTCAAAATCCCAGGAAAGGCTGGCAGAGCTCAAACTGGAGATCTCAGCTTTTACCCAGAAAAACAGCTTTCTTCTGGAAAACCTGGAAAAGACAGAGAGCCGGCTGATAGAATTGCAAAAAGAATATCAGGCCCTTGTGGAGGAACAGAACAGTTCAGATACCCAGGTAGATCAGATGAACCAGTCTATCGAAGAGTTTGAGGGACGGATCACGGCGTGTAAAGAAGAGATCGCCACACTGGAACAGGAGATTGAAGATTACACGAAGAAAAAAGAAGAACTGATGGTATCCCAGAAAGATTTCTTTGACAAGAGAAACGAGATGATGGAGCATATCGGTGAACTGGATAAAGAATGCTTCCGGCTGGGGGCGCGAAAAGAAAAACTGGAGGAACAGCTGGAAAACCGCATCAATTATATGTGGAACGAGTACGAGATCACTTACCACAATGCCAGAGAGATGGCAGGAGAACCAGAATTTACTTATGCCAGGATCAAAAATCTGGTGGGGGAGACGAAAAGCAGCATCCGTGGATTGGGAGATGTCAATGTCAATGCCATTGAGGACTATAAAAGCGTCAGTGAGCGCTATGAACTGCTGAAAACCCAGCACGACGATCTGATCGAGTCTGAGGAGGCGCTGAAACAGATCATTGCCGACCTGGATGTGGAGATGCGGGGGCAGTTCAACGAAAAATTCAGCCAGATCAAATCCCAGTTTGACCAGGTATTCCGGGAATTGTTTGGCGGTGGAAAGGGAACCCTGGAACTGGTGGAGGACGAGGATGTGTTAGAAGCTGGTATTCGGATCATCGCCCAGCCGCCGGGAAAGAAGCTGCAGAATATGATGCAGCTCTCCGGTGGAGAGAAGGCGCTGACGGCGATCGCCCTCTTATTTGCCATCCAGAACCTGAAGCCATCCCCCTTCTGTCTGCTGGATGAGATTGAGGCGGCGCTGGACGACTCCAATGTAAAGCGGTATGCGAAATATTTACATAAACTAACGAAGAACACGCAGTTTATCGTGATCACCCACCGGCAGGGAACAATGTCGGCGGCGGATGCCCTCTATGGTATCACAATGCAGGAAAAGGGTGTGTCAACTCTTGTTTCTGTCAAGCTGATCGAAGAACAGCTGAAAAATGAGCAGAAGGCAGCTGCCCAATAGCTGCGGGATCCAGTATAATGAAGTGTGAATAAGGAGAGAAAGAAGACAATGGGTATTTTCAGTAAATTAAAGAGCGGACTGAGCAAGACGCGGGATAGTTTTGTGTCGGGCATCGATTCAATATTTTCTGGTTTTTCTGAAATTGATGATGATTTTTACGAGGAGCTGGAGGAGCAGCTGATCATGGCAGACATTGGCATGGATACTTCCATGAAGATCATCGAAGAGCTCCAGGAAAAAGTTAAAGAAGAGAAGATCAAAGAAGCATCGGCTTGCCGTACCCTGCTGATGGATACCATCAAAGAGCAGATGAAGGTACATGAGGATGCTTATGAGTTTGAGAAAAAGAAATCTGTAGTGCTGTTTATCGGCGTCAACGGTGTGGGAAAGACTACAAGTGTAGGAAAACTGGCAGGGCAGATGAAAAAAGAAGGAAAAAAAGTGCTTCTGGCGGCGGCAGACACATTCCGCGCCGGTGCCATCGACCAGTTGAAGGAGTGGTCCGGCCGCGCCGGTGTGGATATCATTGCCGGCCAGGAGGGGGCAGACCCGGCGGCCATCGTATTTGACGCGGTGGCGGCAGCAAAGGCGAGAAATACAGATATACTTTTATGTGACACCGCAGGACGTCTTCATAACAAAAAGAATCTGATGGCAGAGCTGCACAAGATTTATAAGATCATCGAAAATGAGTACAGTGATGCCCATCTGGAGACCTTTATCGTGGTGGATGGAACTACCGGACAGAACGCCCTTGTCCAGGCGAAGCAGTTCAGTGAGGTGGCAGATATCACAGGGGTTGTCCTTACCAAGCTGGACGGAACGGCAAAGGGCGGCATTGCTATTGCCATCCAGTCCGAACTGAACATCCCGGTAAAATATATCGGCATCGGGGAAAAGATCGATGATCTGCAGAGATTTGACGCTGGAGAGTTTGTGGACGCTCTATTTGATGTTGCAGAACAATAGAAATCGTGGTAAAATGAGTGCCGACATAAAAATTGAGAGAAAGGCAGATGACAATTCATGATGACACTGGATAAATTTGAAGAGGCCAGCGAGAGGGTCAAGGAAGTCATACTTCCCACGAACCTGATCTACAGCGAATACTATAGCGCCGAGACCGGGGCGAAAGTTTATTTCAAGCCGGAAAACATGCAGTATACGGGGGCTTATAAAGTAAGAGGTGCCTACTACAAGATCAGCACCCTGTCCGATGCGGAGAGGGAGAAGGGGCTGATCACTGCATCTGCCGGAAATCATGCCCAGGGTGTGGCATATGCGGCAAAGCTTTTTGGAGTAAAAGCCGTGATCGTCATGCCCACAACCACTCCTCTTATCAAAGTAAACCGTACCAAAAGTTATGGCGCTGAGGTGGTGTTACATGGAAACGTATACGACGATGCCTGCAGCTATGCGCTGAAGCTGGCAGAAGAACAGGGATATACCTTTGTCCATCCTTTCGATGATGAGGTGGTGGCTACCGGCCAGGGTTCTATCGCTATGGAGATCTTTAAGGAGCTTCCCACGGTGGATATCATTCTGGTTCCCGTTGGAGGCGGCGGGCTCGCCTGCGGCGTGTCGACCCTGGCAAAGCTGCTCAATCCGAACATCAAGGTGATCGGTGTGGAGCCGGCGGGGGCAAACTGCATGCAGGAATCTTTAAGACAGGGGAAAGTTGTGTCTCTGCCGGGAGTGAATACCATTGCTGATGGTACCGCGGTGAAGACGCCGGGATCCAATATTTTCCCCTACATACAGAAAAATCTGGATGATATCATTACGGTAGACGACCATGACCTGATCGTGAATTTCCTTGATATGATGGAAAACCATAAGATGGTGGTGGAAAACTCCGGGCTTTTGACGGTGGCGGCGTTGAAGAAAATGGATATCCAGGGGAAGAAAGTGGTGTCCATCCTCAGCGGCGGAAACATGGATATCATCACCATTTCCTCTGTGGTACAGCATGGTCTGATCCAGAGAGGAAGGGTATTTACCGTGTCCGTAGAGCTTCCGGATCGTCCCGGTGAGCTGCTTCATGTGGCGGATGTGATCGCCAGGGCACAGGGAAATGTCATTCGTCTGGAACATAACCAGTTTATCAGCATCAACCGCAATGCCGCAGTGGAGCTGACGATCACCATGGAGGCCTTTGGCCACGAACACAAGGAGCAGATCATAAAGGCGCTGGAAGATGCCGGATATGCACCAAAGAGCCAGCAGCCGACGGCGATCTATCACTAGAACAGGGAGGGAGATGGCAGAATGGAATACGAACAGAATTTGTTGTTTACTCCGGAGGGAGTCCGGGATATATATGGTGTAGAATGTGAGAAAAGAGAATGGGTGGAAGCTGAGATCCATAAGATCATGAAACTCTACGGGTTTCAGGATATCCTCACCCCGACCTTTGAGTTTTTCGATATCTTTAATCAGGAGCGGGGCACTGTGGAATCAAAGGAAATGTTCAAATTCTTTGACCAGTATAACAATACCCTGGCGCTGCGCCCGGATATCACGCCATCCATCTCC
>CAJUFM010000017.1 GCA_910585745.1 uncultured Eubacterium sp.
TTCCATGCCGGCACGAAGTTTGAAGGGGACAAGATCGTGACCAACGGAGGACGTGTCCTGGGAGTGACCGCCAAGGGAGCAGATCTGAAAGAAGCAAGAAAGAATGCCTATGCCGCTACAGAGTGGATCACTTTCGAGAATAAGTATATGAGAAATGATATAGGTAAGGCGATCGATCAAGTATAATATCCAAGAGAAGTAACAAGATCGCCTCAGCGATCGATCAAGTAAATTAATAATTAAAAAGGAGATAGATTATGTATTCATTTGAAGAAGTTAAAAAAGCAGATCCAGAGCTTGCCAAGGCGATGGAACTGGAAACCGGCAGACAGAATGACCATATCGAGCTGATCGCTTCGGAGAACTTTGTCAGCAAAGCTGTTATGGCAGCGATGGGAAGCACCTGTACCAATAAGTATGCGGAAGGGTATCCGGGCAAGAGGTATTATGGTGGCTGCCAGTATGTGGATATGGTGGAAGATCTGGCAAGAGACCGCGCTAAAGAGCTGTTTGGCTGTACTTATGCCAATGTTCAGCCCCATTCCGGTGCCCAGGCTAATATGGCAGTTTTCTTTGCCCTTGTAAAACCAGGTGAGACTGTGATGGGAATGAATCTGGATCACGGCGGACATCTTTCCCATGGAAGCCCGGCAAATATTTCAGGAACTTATTATAATATTGTTCCTTATGGAGTAAATGATGAGGGATTTATTGACTATGATGAGGTGGAGCGAATTGCAAAAGAGTGCAAGCCGAAAATGATCATTGCTGGGGCCAGCGCCTACTGCCGTAAGATTGATTTTAAGAGATTCCGTGAGATCGCAGATGAAGTGGGTGCGTTCCTGATGGTGGATATGGCACATATCGCCGGGCTGATCGCAGCCGGTGTACATGAGAGCCCGATCCCCTACGCTCATGTGACCACTACTACCACTCATAAAACCCTCCGCGGTCCCCGTGGCGGCATGATTCTTTCCAGTGAGGAATTTGCCAATGAATATAAATTGAACAAATCTATTTTCCCTGGCATTCAGGGTGGTCCTCTGATGCATGTGATTGCTGCCAAGGCGGTCTGCTTCAAGGAAGCACTGGATCCAAGCTTTAAGGAATACGGTAAAAACATCGTGGCAAATGCCCAGGCGCTGAGCAAGGGTCTGATGAACCGTGGCATTGACATTGTTTCCGGCGGCACAGACAACCACTTGATGCTGGTAGATCTGGTAAAGAAGGGACTGACGGGCAAGCAGGTAGAGGCGTGGCTGGATGAGGCAAATATCACTGCCAACAAGAACACCATTCCCAACGATCCCCAGAGTCCATTTGTGACCAGTGGCATCCGACTCGGCACAGCAGCGGTAACGACACGCGGCATGAACACGGAGGATATGGACCAGATCGCAGATGCCATCGCAATGCTTATCGATGATGTAGAAGCAAATAAAGCAAAGGCAATGGAGATTGTAAAAACATTGACAGACAAGTATCCGTTGTACTAAAAAATATATATGGCGCCATTGAGCTGACGAAATGGTCATGCGTTCCATGTGAGTGTGGGGCGCATGGCTTTTTACGCCATAAGATGGTTTATAAATTATATGTGTTCTGGACTATCCACACAGGAGAGAAAGAACAGAGACGCTTGATTTAGAACAGTTTGCTGCACTACGGAATGTTGTAAATTTGCGGATGAGTATATAATGGAACTTCGTGAGAATGATAGACAGTAGTAAATAATGGATATTTTAGAAGAGGTAAAGTAAATGCGGACACCTTACCAGATATTGTCAATGCCATATAAAAAAATTGAAAAACCAATAGATGCAGCTATTCGGGAAGTATTTGAAGAAACAGGGATTAAAACTGATAATATAATAAGCCTGGTGTCAAAATCATATATACCGGCGAATGTTATTTCTGAAAAGCACAGAAAATATTGGGGAAAAGATTTGTAAAGTATCTTTCTGAACATCTGAGCGGTTATGAAGCTTTGAAAATGTATTAATTCTGCTTTTAGGGCAGATTGTTAAACACAATTATGTGTTGTAAAAATACTGTTAAAAGGTAAGAGTATGAATATAAAGGAGATGAAAAGAATGAGCAGAATTGTTGTCTTGGCTGGCAGCATGCGGAAAGGTGGAAATACCGATTTGCTTGCACAAGCATTTGCAGAAGGGGCAGGTAAAAATAATACGGTTGAGATTGTTTCTGTTGCTGATTATAAAGTAAATCCCTGTATTGGCTGTAATTCGTGCTTTAACAGGGAAGGAAACCAGTGTTTTCAAAAAGATGATATGATGAAAATTTATGAAAAATTAAAGATTGCTGACATAATAGTAATTGCTTCGCCGGTTTATTTTTATGGGATCAGTGCACAATTAAAAGCAATGATTGACAGATTACATACACCAATGCGAAATGAATTTCGGGTAAAAAAGCTGGCATTGCTGCTGGTGGGGGCTGCAACGTTACCGGAATTGTTTGATGCCATCAAACTGCAATATCAGCTTGTACTTAATTATTTTCATCTAAAAGATGCAGGAATGGTTCTTGTAAGAGGAGTTAAGGATGTTGGAGAGATAAAGGAGACAAAAGCGCTGAAGGAGGCATATGATCTTGGAGTTTCGATTAATGAAAAAAATAGTATTGATTAATTTTTTTGTGTGTCTGCTTTTTATTTTGTGCAGCTGTGACAGGCAAATACCAAAAGAAAGAAATAGTGCATCTCAGATAATGGATAAGGAGTTAGAGATTGGAACGTATCTTTTTAATGCAGATGAAATGGATTCTATCGAAATTAGTGGAGAAGATCTTTTAAACCATAAAAAAGTGAATATATCTACAGTAGAAGATGGCAGGGATATAGAACTAGTTATAAAGAGAGCAGAATATGGACCAGCGATTGACATGGATGCTTATTTTAGAAAAATTGGAGGTGATAAAATTGGAATTGATTTAGTGACTTATTTGAAGAAATCTACGGACGAATGGTTTGGAGCGTTAGAAGATTTTTATTATCAGCTATCTTGTTATGATTTTGATAATGATGGAGAAAAGGAAATAATTGTTGCGGCTGGAAATAAGAAAGATATTTTGGAGCTGTATATATTACGGCTAGACCATAATAACCCAGATTTTTCCAGTGCGCAAATTCTTAAAAGTATTAATAGTGGATCTAAAGCTTATGTGAACGAAAAAAAGGAACTATGCGTTATTGATTTTCAAGGGCAGATATCCACATATTCTCTTAATGATCAATAGCCTGGGGAAAGCAGACTATTAACATAGAAACTCCTTTTTTAAAAGTCCATATTGAAAATCATCGCCCCAGGTATTATCTTTTCGTTTTATATGCTCCCGCAAAACTGCTTCCCGCTTCATTCCTACCTTTTCCAAAACTTTGCTTGAACCAGTATTTTCACTATCACATCCCGCTATGATTTTTCTATAGCTGACATCATTAAACAAAAATCGTACAACTGCTTTTGTAGCTTCTGTTGCATATCCTTTTCCCCAATATTCATATCCGAGGACGTATCCAATCCCTGCGATTTCTAAGTAGTCATCGGAATAGCATACATTAATTGATCCTATTATTTTATTATCTAATTCGATTATCCAATTATAATCAGACAATTCATTCTTGCCCGCCATATATCCTACATAAGCTCTTGTATCTTCGATTTTTTCGTGGGCATACCAGCTCGTATATTTTGCCACACGTTCATCACTCGTCCATGTTGCAAAAATTTCTTCTGCATCGCTTATCTGAAACTTCCTTAGTAATAATCTATCTGTTTTAATGTCTATTGACCCTTTATGCTCCATTTCATTACCTCCTCACGAATGTCTCACACGCGCTCTGTCTCTACAAACTCGTTTTTTTCCAGGTCATAATATCCGGAAATAGAACTATACTCTTCGTCGGAATCATTTTCATACAGGGTATAACATCTGCCATGGTCAAAGGTAGTTACCTCATAACCGGTCTTCCGCAGCCATTCTGTCAGCTGGCGCTCATAATGGGGCGTCTTGCCACCCTCCAGGTCAATGGAAAATACGATCCCCTGATCCACCAGATAAAACATATTACCGTCTATGAAAAAGGACTTCCAGCTAAAATCATATCCATCCAGATATTCCATGTTATCCTCATAAATACCGCTTTTTTTATATGCCTCTTTCCATTGTTCATCCTTCATAAACAGCTGTTTTTCCCCCGTCAGGCAGTCATAGATATAGAGAGCAGCGGTATGGTCTGGAGCCTTTCTGGCATCTTTGCCCGGCTGGCAGGTGTCGCAGCGCTCATAGATGATCTGATGCTTTTTGCCATAACCAGTGGAGATATAAGCTCCGTGAGCCATCTTGTCTACCAGTGTCAGACGGTCAGACCCAAGCTCATATACATACAATCCGTCGTATTTGCACTGAAACAGTATATACCCGTTGCACATGCAGTCTTCCATATAAGTAATATCGTTTGGCATGCCTTTTTTATCTTTGGGGTTATTTTTAAGTTTAATATATTTTCCCGTCCTGCGGTCAAAAACTTTAAAATCATAGGGATTTATATAGACGATCTGATCAGTGTCCGCATAAAAGTAGTCTCCCCAGCCCACTGTTTCGTCTTCCAGGATAAAGGAAGCCTGTTCGGTGTGCAGCACATCCCTTTCTGGACTTTTTTCAATTGGGATACTCCATAACTGAGTTTTTTCCCTGTTTGTTTCTGGGGCTATAAGAGTGATACAGAAAATTTCATCCTCTGTTACATAGATTGGAACCCCATATTTTCCAAATGGTATGGTCTGCAGAAGCCTGCCCTTCAATGTGCGTTGCTCAATCACTTTGTCGGTACATTTATAATAATTTCTGTCATTGCACATTGGGTCCTTGGAGCAGTAAATGCTCTCATAGGGATCTTTTCCGCTTTTTATGGCATCGCCGCTGACAGCACTGCTGCTGGCATTTTTATGATTCCCGCTCTGTGACAGGTATTCTCCGCCGCATCCTGCCGCCAGGATGGCAGATAAAAAACATAATCCGGCAACAGCCAGGATGCTCCCTCTGCTATGTATTTTGATACTCTTATTCTTTCTCATAAAGTATCCCCTCCATTTGAGGATATTGTAACAGATTCCGGACATGAGAGCAAGCCCTGTACAATGTTTTTCCTAGGTGGATAAATCAGCAGGCAGAAAACAGCGCATAAAATCCAATTTGTAATTTGACCTTATCCTATAATCGTGGTAAAATATAGTTTAATTTATCGGCACCGTTGTGCTGGCACATTCAGAAGGCGTGAGGATATGAGACATGGATAAAGAGAAGATCAAACAGGCGATTACACTGTTTTTAGAAGGAATCGGTGAGGATACAAAAAGAGAAGGGCTGACAGAAACGCCGGAGCGGATCGCCCAGATGTGTGAGGAGCTTTTTGCCGGATATGAGAGCAGTGCGGCAGAACATCTTGACAGGACATTTTCCTCGAAACAAACTGGTCTGGTGGTGGAAAAAGATATCACATTTTATTCTGTCTGTGAGCATCATCTGCTTCCTTTTTATGGAAAGGTTCACATTGGATATGTTCCGGAGGGCAGAGTGGTTGGGTTGAGCAAGCTTGCCCGGACTGTGGAGGTCTATGCCAGACGCGCCCAGATCCAGGAGCAGCTGACGGACCAGATCGCAGATGCAGTAATGGACATATTAAAGCCCCAGGCTGTGCTGGTGATGATTGAGGCGGAGCATATGTGTATGACCATGCGGGGCATAAAAAAGCCTGGTTCTAAGACGGTTACCATCAGTACAAGAGGATGTGCGGAAAGGGACCCGGAGCTGAAACAGGAGTTTTTCAGTCTCATCCGGCAGTAATAATAGGAAAGGAAAATACAGATGAGGATTGGAAGTAGAGAGTTTGAATTTGGGAAAAAAACCTATGTTATGGGGATCTTAAATGTGACGCCGGATTCTTTTTCCGATGGCGGGAGATATAACGACAGGGAAAAGGCTTTGGAACAGGTTCGGAAGCTGATCACAGAAGGAGCGGATATCATTGATATCGGCGGGGAATCTACCAGACCCGGACATGAGCAGATCCCAGAGGAGGAAGAGATCCGTCGGGTGGTGCCAGTGATCCGTGAGGTAAAGGAAAAGTTTAATATACCTGTGTCTGTGGACACCTATAGAAGTTCTGTGGCAGAGGCGGCACTGGAGGCAGGAGTGGATCTTTTGAATGATATCTGGGGATTTTTATATGATGAAAGGATGGCGGAGCTGGCTGCCAGATTTGATGTACCCGTCTGTCTGATGCACAACAGGAATAATACAGAGTACACGGATTTCGTAAAAGATGTGATCGCAGATTTGGAAAAATGTCTGGCGGTGGCGGAAAAATACGGAGTGAAAAAAGAAAAGATCATACTGGATCCAGGAATTGGATTTGGAAAGACTTATGAGCAGAATCTTATGATGATGAATCATCTGGAAGATATATGTGATATGGGATATCCGGTGCTGCTTGGCACTTCCAGAAAGAGTATGATCGGCATTACGCTGGATCTCCCGGTAGAAGAGAGAGAAGAGGGGACCATTGCCACCACCGTGATCGGGGCCGTGAAAGGCTGCGGTCTTATACGAGTACATAATGTAAAGGCAAATGTCCGGGCACTGCAGATGACAGAAGCGATATACAATAAATAATTGAACAAATAGCAGCCTGACGGCACTCATGCTGCTCTGGGTTATTGGGTCAGTGGCGGAGGGTTAGAGGATATAAGGTCAGCTCTTAGGAAAGGATGTGGGAATATGGATAAAATAGAGATCCGGAATCTGGAATGTTACTGTCATCACGGTGTGATGCGGGAGGAAAATGTGCTGGGACAGAAATTTCTTGTGTCTGCTGTTCTGTATATGGATACCAGAAAGGCAGGAAACGAGGATGATCTGTCCCAGTCTGTAAATTACGCGGAGACAGCGCATTTTATCAATGAGATCATGTCACTAAAGGAGCACAGGCTGATCGAGTCGGTGGCAGAACATATCGCCAGGGAGGTATTGTTAAAGTATCCTCTGCTGAGAAAGATCGAGGTCAGTATCCAGAAGCCCTGGGCTCCGATCCTGCTTCCTCTGGAAACGGTGGCTGTGACCATCGAAAGACAGTGGACCAGAGTGTACGCTGGTGTCGGTTCCAATCAGGGGAACCGCAGGAAGTATATTGATAATGCCTATGCTGGAATTCGCAATAACCGATACTGTAAATGCGCATATATGTCCAATATCATTGATACGGAGCCTTATGGCTACACGGAACAGCCCAATTTCCTCAATGGCGTTATCTGTTTTGAAACCTTATACAGCCCAGAGGAGCTCCTAAAGTTTTTCCACCGGCTGGAGGATGAGGGGGACCGGACGAGAGAGATCCATTGGGGACCGAGGACCATTGATCTGGACATACTGTTTTACGGAGACCGGATCCTTCAGACGGTGGACTTGATCATTCCCCACAAAGAAATTCCCTGCCGCAGATTTGTGCTGGAGCCCCTCAATGAGATCGCGCCCTATGTGATTCATCCGGTTCTTGGAAAAACTGTGAGGGATATATACACAGAATTTTTGGAAAGAGAAAAAAAGGAGGATAAGGATGCTGGATTTGAAAGAGGCCAGAAAAAATATTGATGCGATTGACAGGCAGATCGTAGAACTTTTTGAAAAGCGTATGTTGGAAGCAAATGCTGTGGCAGAGTACAAAAGAAAGACCGGGAAGGCAGTGTACGACAAGGAGCGGGAAGATGAAAAGCTGGAGAACCTTGGACAGCTTTCCAGCAATGAATTCAATAAGAAAGCTATTACCGAGCTGTTTAGCCAGATTATGTCCATCAGTCGCAAATACCAGTATACGGTTCTTCCCCAGACATCAAAGCTGGCAGATCTTAAAAGGGCAGAAAAACTTCCAGTGGGTATGGATACGAAGGTCTGCTATTTTGGAGTACCAGGAGCCCATACCCATCAGGCGATGGAGGATTTTTTTGGTGAAGAGATCACTGGTATCAGCTGTCCAACCTTTCAGAGTGTGATGGAAGCTGTGGAACAGGGAGAGGCAGATTATGGTGTTCTTCCTATTGAGAATTCTTCCACCGGGGGGATTACGGCAAATTATGATCTGCTTTTGAATTATTCTAATTGCATCGTAGGTCAGTATGTAAACCGGATCGAGCAGTGTCTGCTGGCGCTGCCAGGGGTCTCGATGGATGAGATCAGGACCGTCTATTCCCATCCCCAGGGGCTGTTGCAGTGCAGTGGATTTTTAAAAGAACATCCGGAGTTTGACCAAATTGAATTTTCTAATACAGCCACAGCGGCAAAAAAGGTAGCGGAAGATGGAGATCGGTCCCAGGCGGCGATCGCAGCGAAGCGGGCTGCAAAAGAATACGGGCTTCAGGTGCTGCAGGAGGGAATCCAGCAGGAGAAAAATAATTCCACCAGGTTTATTGTCATTGGAAGAGAGCCCATTTATCTGGAGGACAGTAATAAGATCGCTCTTTGTATTGAGCTGTCCCACGAGTGTGGTTCTTTGTACCGGATCCTGTCTCATTTTCTTTTTAATGGATTGAACATGACACTCATCGAGTCCCGTCCGATGAAAGGGAAAAACTGGGAGTATCGTTTTTTTATTGACATTGAAGGAAATCTTGAAGACCCTTCGGTACAAAATGCCCTCCGCGGTATAAAGGAAGAGGCGAAGAGTGTGAGAGTGCTGGGAAATTTTAAGTGCTGAGATCTGGTACATATCAAATGATGTACTCAAGTGCTGCCAAATGATTTTCGCGTTCACAGATTAAACAAGATTTACACACATCTTCTTCAAAAAGAAAACAATGATTGCCCACAAATTCACGTTATAGTGTAACCATAACAAATTCATTCCTGCCTGAGCATGAACCGGGCGGGGTGTTGGCGAAACATAGAAACAGAGTTTGAGATTGGAGGCTATGACGATGAAGAAGATGATAAAACTAGTAGCAGGAGCAATGACATTTGGTTTGTTGAGCGGCGTAGTATTTCAGGGAACCAGTTATGTGGCAGGACTGTATGGTGGGACCGGACAAGCGGACAGGAGTGTTGTAGCAGAGCAGCAGCCGGGAAATTCTGGTGTGATCCAGACGTCCAGCAGTGGAGGAGAGGAAACCTCTGGCGTCTCAGCTGTGGCAGAGGCAGTTCTTCCCTCTATCGTGGCCATTGATGTAAAAGTGGTTTCCAGACAGCAGGACTTTTTTGGACGGACCTTTGAGAGCCAGGGAGAGGGAAGTGGTTCTGGAATTTTGTTCAAAGAGGATTCCGATTCTATCTATATTGTTACCAATAATCATGTGGTAGCAGACAGCGTTCAGGTTCAGATCACCTTTAACAACGAAACTACAGCAAATGCAACGGTGACAGGTACCGATGAAGCTTCAGATCTTGCTGTGGTCAAGGTGGCGAAGAAGGATCTGAAGGACGGTACTCTGTCCCAGATCAAGATCGCAGAACTGGCAGACAGCAAAGAGACTAAAGTTGGTGAGCAGGCCATCGCCATTGGAAATGCTCTGGGATATGGTACCAGCGTGACCGTGGGATATGTCAGTGCGAAGGACCGCCAGCTGGGAATGGAAGGGCAGGATACCATGAAGCTGATCCAGACAGATGCAGCGATCAATCCCGGAAACAGCGGAGGAGCGCTGGTGAATGCCAAAGGAGAGGTGATCGGTATCAATTCCTCAAAGTTTGCCTCGGAAGAGGTGGAAGGAATGGGATTTGCCATTCCGATCTCGGATGCGCTGCCTATTATGGAAAACCTGATGAAAGGAGACGGCGCTTCCCAGGGGTTCCAGGAAGGAGCCCGGACAGGTGATATCGTATCTTAGCTCAATGGCGCGGATTTACAGAGAACTATTGTATCTTGAAAATTGTAAAGCCCTTTAGTATAATGAGAAAAGGGCACATTTGAAATGGCTTATGCCCCGTACCCAAGTGGTATGGGGCATTTAACTTCGTGAAGATAAAGTGAGGAAGATTATGTTTGATTATCAGCGGATTGATGATACAGATATCACCGGCGGGGCACCGGTGACGGAACCAGAAAGACAATATTATTTTATGAAAAAATGCCGGATGTGGGCAGAAGAAGAGAGCAAAAGGCTGGGACGGAAACTGACGCTTTCCATGCAGACCATGGGCTGCCAGATGAATGCCAGAGATTCAGAAAAATTAGAAGCAGTACTTTCTTATATTGGATATGAGACGGTGGAAGATACCGTAGCGGATTTCATCCTTTACAATACCTGTACGGTCCGGGAAAATGCCAATCTAAAGGTGTATGGAAGACTGGGATATATGAAAAACCAGAAAAAGAAAAAC
This sequence comes from uncultured Eubacterium sp., assembly GCA_910585745.1. GTDB lineage: Bacteria > Bacillota > Clostridia > Lachnospirales > Lachnospiraceae > Eubacterium_F. The sequence continues at coordinate 10,387 of CAJUFM010000017.1, forward strand.
CCGCAGATGAAGATCGCCATGTGCGGCTGCATGATGCAGGAGCCTACAGTAGTAGAAAAAATAAAGAAAAGTTATTCCTTTGTGGATATGATCTTCGGCACCCATAATGTATATAAACTGGCAGAGATTCTATATACCCAGATAGAGTCCGGAGGAATGGTCATCGATATCTGGCAGGAGGCAGAGGAAGTGGTGGAAGATCTGCCAAGCATCCGGAAATATCCCTTTAAGGCTGGGGTGAATATCATGTATGGCTGCAATAACTTCTGCAGCTATTGTATCGTTCCCTATGTCCGGGGACGGGAGCGGAGCAGGGAACCGGAAGAAATTCTCCGGGAGATCCGGGGGCTGGCAGAGGATGGTGTCACAGAGGTGATGCTTTTAGGACAGAATGTAAATTCCTACGGGAAGACACTGGAAGTTCCCATGAACTTCGCGGAGCTATTACGTGAAGTGAATAAGATACCGAAACTGCGCCGCATCCGTTTTATGACTTCCCACCCTAAAGATCTATCGGAAGAGCTGATTCAGGCGATGGCCGAGTGCGGCAAGGTCTGCACCCATCTTCATCTTCCCCTGCAGTCCGGAAGTACTGAGATCCTGGGAAAAATGAACCGCCGGTACACAAAAGAGGATTATCTGGCACTGGTAGACCGGGTCCGCGATAAACTGCCGGATATCTCGCTGACCACAGATATTATTGTAGGGTTTCCGGGTGAGACCGAAGAGGATTTTGAGGAGACGCTGGATGTAATACGAAAGGTCCGTTATGACAGCGTATATTCATTTATTTATTCCAGACGGACGGGAACTCCCGCTGCGGCGATGGAAGACCAGGTGCCGGAGGATGTGGTAAAACAGCGGTTTGACAGGCTTCTCATGGAGATACAGTCCATTTCCAGGGAAATCACAGACAGTAAAGTGGGGCAGATAGAAGAAGTGCTGATGGAAGAGATCAATGATCACGATCCGTCTCTGATCACCGGGCGTCTTTCTTCCAATGCGGTGGTTCATTGTCCGGCGTCTGGGGACTGCATAGGAGAGATCCGCAGGGTAAAACTGACAGAAAGTAAAGGATTTTACTTTATGGGAGAGCTTCAGGCAGATTAGGGGACTGTAGCAAAGAACAGCCCGGCGGCGCAGAATGAAGCAGAGTTCAGATTGGCGCTGCCGGGCTGGGTTGAACAACAATAAGATCCATTATTTCTTTTCTGGTTCCGGGTACTCTTCACCGAAGGTATCCACAGTGACTTTTTCCATTACCACAGGGTTTAGCGGCATATCGCTGTAATCTGTCGCTGTCTCGGCAAGTTTGTCCACCACATCCATGCCTTCTGTCACTTTGCCAAAGGCAGCATAGGCGCCATCCAGATGAGGAGCGTCCTTGTGCATGATGAAGAACTGGGAACCGGCGGAATCTGGCATCTGGGAGCGGGCCATGGAGATGACTCCGGCGGTATGCTTTAAGTTATTCTCGAAGCCGTTCATGCCAAACTCACCACGGATGCTGTAGCCGGGACCACCCATTCCATTGCCGTCGGGACAGCCGCCCTGGATCATAAAGCCTTTGATGATGCGGTGGAAAGTAAGGCCGTCATAATAGCCTTTTTTCACCAGCGATATAAAATTATTTACGGTGTTGGGCGCCGTCTCAGGGTAAAGTTCAACCTGAATGGTGTCCCCTTCCGCCATCTGAATTTTTACAATTGGATTTTTTTCAGCCATAGTTTATATTCCTTTCTGTATCTTTTCTGGAATTAAGTATACAGAAGATCGGAAAATTTTTCAAGACTTAGTTTATTCAGCTCAACGGCGCGGATTTGACCCCGTCCTTGGACTGGAAGAAAGGAAGTGTAAAATGATATATCCGGATTTTATAAAAAAGGGTGATACCATAGGGATCACAGCGCCATCCGATGGGAACCGCAAGCCGATGGATTTTGCCAGACTGGATCTGGCAGAAGAGAGGATCAGGAAAGAGGGATTTTGTGTCCTGGAGACAGAAAATGTCCGGCAGAGCGACGGGAGGGGACGGAGCAGCACCAGGGAACAGCGGGCAGAACAGCTTATGAGCCTGTTTGAGGATCCTGAGGTAAAGTACATTTTTTCAGCCAAGGGCGGGGATTTTCTGATGGAGATACTGCCGCTGCTGGATCTGGATGTGATCCGCAGGAATCCTAAGTGGTTCCAGGGGTTTTCCGATAATACAGGGCTGACTTACACTCTTGCTGTGAACTGCCATACTGCCACTGTATACGGAAATCATTTCAATGATTTTTCCATGGATCCCTGGCATCCGGCAGTCTGGAACAATGCAGAGATCATGACAGGGAATATGATAGAACAGTCCTCTTTCGATGCCTATGAAGACGAATTTTATGACAGAGAGCGGCCGGAGGAGGGATACCGGAAAGACAAGCCTTCCCGCCAATACGCTGTAGTGGACGGAAAGACCGTAGATGAGGTGAACATGAGGGGAAGGCTGCTGGGAGGGTGTCTGGATGTTCTGCTGAACCTGGCAGGGACATGCTTTGACAAGACCCGTGAGTTTGTGGATTCTTACCGCCAGGATGGGATCCTGTGGTATATGGAAAGCTTTTCTTTAGACAGCGATTCTATCACCAGGGGACTGTGGCAGCTTAAGCATGCGGGCTGGTTTGAACATGCCGCCGGCTTTGTTTTCGGGCGCCCCTGCATGTTCCAGAGCTTCACGGACCACAGTTACCGGGAGGCGGTGGAAGTCATTTTATCAGAACTTCATGTCCCTATCGTGTATGAGGCTGATATTGGCCATAAGGCACCTCAGTTTACCATCATTAATGGAAGTATCGGGGAGTGGAGGACGAAAAATGGCGCTTCACATCTGATGACAACCCTCGAATAGACGAAAAACGACAGCAATCACATAAAAATTACAAGGGATTCTTTGCTTGGCAGGCAGAGAATCCTTTATTTTCGTCTATAAAAAGGAAGACTGGATATTTTGCGTGTCCAATGAATGGAGAATTTGTCGGATAACAGAGAAAAATTATTTGGTTTTATCGCCTCATTTTGACAAAATTTTAGTCATAAATAGTGTATCATCTGTATATGCAAAAGCAAATGAAAGAAAATGGGAGCAGGCAAAATGAAAATATATCTTGATGTATTTTTTACCGTTAACTTCTTTATGAATTTACTTGTATTTGAGATCATGAATATATTTTTAAAAAAACGGCCTGTGAGCATAAGATGTGCAGCAGCTTCTGCAGAAGGGGCACTGGCGGCGGTTTTGCTCGTGATTGGCGGGGTACGGCAGATGGCAGCGGCATTTATTCTTATGTATCTCATCGTGAGCTGTCTGATGATACGGACTGCTTATGGAAAAACAACGGTTTATGGCTTTGGCAGGTATATGGCAGGGTTTTATCTGACAGCGGCAGGTGTTGCAGGCGCTGTCATGTTCTTAAGGGAAATTGCGGGAATCCGAAACCTCCCGATCATCTTTCTGCTGTCATCCGCAATCTTACTTTTATTTCTTGCACAGAAAATCGTTTCTTCTAAAAACCATGGGATAAGAAACGAACAAAATGTATTTCCTGTAACGATCAAATACCGGGGAAAGAGCGTGAAAGCGGCTGGATTCCTGGACACCGGCAACAATCTGTATGAGCCGGTCAGCCATGAGTGCGTTACTATCGTGGAATACAATTTGTTTCAAAAAATGCTGTCTGAGGAAGAAAAAGCTGATTTTAACAAAGTTATGCATGAAATGGAACCGGAACTATTTGGCAAACTGCTTTTGCGCTATATCCCATTTCATTCGCTGGGAAAAGAATGTGATTATCTTCCGGGAGTCCGGGCGGATGATATGGAGATTCAGGTGAATGGCAGTGAGACGGTTCACACAGGGAATACCTGGCTTGGGATCTGTGACCGTTTTCTGTCAACAGACAGTAGGTATGAAGTGCTGTTGAACAGCGGGATATTCCGAAAATAATTCATTAAGGGGGATGTATATGTTTTTACGTTTATCAATGCCAAATCGTTTTCAGTTCCGCATGATTCCGGACTGGAAAAATGTATTTTTTCACCAGGGGGGTGATATACATTACATCGGAGGAGCTGAAATACTGCCGGCACCGCTGGAACCAGGTGAGGAAGCAGCATGTATCGAAAATCTGGGGGCAGAGAATTCGGAAAAGGCAAAGAATATGCTGGTGGAGCATAATCTCAGGCTGGTGGTCTACATTGCCAAAAAGTTCGACAACACCGGCGTCGGGGTGGAAGATCTGATCTCCATCGGCACCATTGGACTGATCAAGGCGATCAACACCTTTAAACCGGACAAAAACATCAAGCTTGCCACCTACGCATCCCGATGCATTGAAAATGAAATCTTGATGTATCTGCGCCGAAACAGCAAGGTAAAGATGGAGGTATCCATCGATGAGCCGCTGAATGTGGACTGGGATGGCAATGAGCTTCTTCTCTCTGACATTCTCGGCACCAGTGAAGATATCATCTACAAAGACATTGAGCGGGAAGTAGATATCAAGCTGCTGAAAAAAGCCCTCAGCACACTGAGCGAGCGGGAGCGGATGATCATACATATGCGGTTTGGCCTTGATGATTATGAGGGAGGTGAAAAAACACAAAAAGAAGTAGCGGATCTTCTGGGAATCTCTCAGAGCTACATTTCCAGACTGGAAAAGAAGATCATGAAACGCCTCAAAAAAGAAATCCTGAGGCTGGAAGGGATATAAAAAATTAAATCAAAAAGTACGGAAAAACGTTACGGCACATGTCGTTTGTCGCAAATTCATGTCATATAGGAAAAATTTTCCACAAACAGTAAAAAAGATGCTATAATATATTATATATAGTATCTTTTTTGTTTACGTGGAAGGTACAAGCCATGGCGCCGCCCGCGTGGTGTTTGGGCACACCTGTTAGACAAATTAAGATTGATTTTAATTTTGATGTTATTATGATTGAGGAGAATTTGCAATGACAATTGGAATATGTAATAATGAAGAGATTACACGACGGGAGCTCAGAAGAATATGTAATCAATTATTCGTAGAGCGGGATTTGTATTGTGAGATAATAGAATTTCAAAATGGGATGGAGTTAATAAAATTTTCAAAGAATTTGGAAATTGTTATATTAGATATTGAGTTGCCTGGAATGGGAGGGATTGAGGTCAAAAATCGGTTGCAGAGATTGAAACGAGACGTTATCATCATATATGTTACCAGTCATGATGAGATGATGAGGGAAGCGTTTGGACATAATGTACTTGGGTTTGTAAAAAAAGAGTATAAGGAACGAGATTTGCCAATGATACTTGTTTCTGCTTTGGAAATGGTAGGGCATTTTGTTATCCTACAAGATGATATTGATAGTCGGGAAATTGCGTATATCCATACGGAGCAGATATACTGCAGATTATTTTTGATAGATGGAAGAGAAAAGGTTCTTAGAACTCCATTAAAAGAATTAGAAAGTGAATTGAAAGGTACCGGATTTATTCGGGTACATCGGTCTTATCTTGTTAATCTGCAATATGTGGAAGAGATAGATGATGGCATGATTTATATTCTGGATCAAAAAATTCCGATTTCTTCTCGCAAACGTTTTAAAGTAAAAAAGGCGTATGAAAACTTGAAAGAATAACGCTTATATACAAAAAAAGACGTTTGGAACATTTTGCTTGAATAACGGGTGACAGAGGGGTATAGTAGAAAATAGAGAAGACAGTCACACTGGGTTCGTGGTATTTGAATACAAAATTATTATGAAAGAATAGATCAGCGACTTATGAAAGAGGAACGACTGAAATTGAAGAAGACAATTATACTACCAGTAAATCCAAACCCCATCTTGTCATCGTTTTCGTATTACGCTTTTTTGCAGAGTATTATTTCAGCGGAAGAAAGAGTAGGAAACGTGTTTGCGCGTTTTCGTATAATAGGTTCGCCATACTCGGATTGGAGCATCGGTGGAAATGTGGCGAAGGTGAATGAAAATGTGTTTTGCGGGGAGACGCAGGACGAGTTTCGCAGAGATTGTAATGGTTATATTATCCGGGAAATGCGGGAGTCTGATTTTATAGACATTCAGGTTGACTTTCAGCAATATACGAATCCGTGGGCAGCGGTAAACGTTTTTGTCAGTGATGATCCAGATCATGTATTATTGGGGGATGAGGCCTATTTGTATCGGTTTGGTCATTTTGCCTATACAGGGGTTGTGTTGTATCAATCCGGGAAAAAGATCACTGTGCCGGCGGAACGGTATGATGAGCCGTATCGACTCGTTATCAAAAGGGAAGGGTCCTCGCTCGAACTCTATTCTGGTGTGGCAGAGATAAAAAGAAAAGCTGTATGTGAAGTGTATTTTTATGCAAAACCGCTCTATTTGGGAGTTCAGGTAAAACACGGGCAGAATTCTTATTATCCTTGGCTGTTTTCAAATTTTATCCAGTTAGGATGTGATGTGGACAACCCTGACCGCCGTCTGGACCATGTATTTGGAATCTCCAAACACTGGGAGAACAGTGACATAACGTATTTTCTCGATAAAAACCGTTTTACGGGAGAAGAGATCGCGTATCTGGGAGGGATCAAATACCTCTTGTACTGTCTGCATCAAGGAAAATATATAGAAACTAAGATTGACCAGTATTATATTAAAGAGAGGGAAGAGTTTTGGAATACACACCATTATCACCAGAATCTGATCTACGGGGCGGACGAGAAGAAAAAGATATGTTTCCTTTTAGGATATGACAGGAGAGGAAAGGTTCAGGAAATGGAAATTTCTTTTTCGGATCTAGAAAAATCCTTGAAACGAAGAGGCGACATTATATATAAGACGATTCAATACGAGCAGGATGGTCATTTTTATCACTTTTCCCCTGATTATTTTAGGGAGATGCTGTATGAGTACCTGCATTCTGTAGATAGCTGCTTTTATTACCGAAACATAGAAACGAGGGATCCGCGGCGTTATGGGTTATCTATTTACGAGGAACTAAAAAGTGAAAAGGGAGTACAAATTCTGATCGCAGACCGTCGTGTCGCGCATGTTCTTTGGGAACATAAACAGATCATGTGCGAGCGGATCCGTTTTCTGATAAGCGAGAAGTATTTGCCGGATGGCTCGGAAAATTTGTATGAGGTGATGCAGGAGATCCAGAGCATGGTATTTGATCTGAAAAATATCCTGTTAAAGTACCAAATGCGTCCGGAGCGGGCAAATGTGCAGGTGATACAGGAGCGGTTATCGGAGATTCAAAAAAAGGAAGCCGAGTGTTTGCAGGATCTGTATGATAGGATTTTATGATGGAAGAAAAAATAATGTGTTTATTGGCAGAGAGTATCGGACTGGATGGTAGTCTGCCGGATGTTGACGTCGATCCAGTCAAAAAATACGATATGGATTCGGTTATGATCCTTGATTTTGTAATACGGATCGAGGATGAATATGGTATAGATTTTCAGGACTTTTCGGAATTATCAAACCATATGGGCACGGTAGGGGAAATGGTTGATTATATGAAGGGCATGATAGAGGGGTGATTACATTGGATAAGCGTTTTGTGGACAAACGGTGGAATATGGCTGAATACGCGTATCAAAATGTCCCACTTTATCGTGATAAACTACGGGAGATGGGGGCTTCCTGGCAGGAGGTGGCAGGCCGGGACGAATGGAATAAGCTTCCGGTTATTGAAAAAAATCAGATCGTGAAACATGCAGATAATCTGATCTCGGAGAAATATGTAGCAGATGTCGCGATGGAGCGGCTGATCCATACCCATACTTCTGGGAGCACGGGGACTTTTTTGGATGTTTACTGGAATAAAGAGGATCTGCATCACTCGCTTCTGCCTTTGTGGGTAGACCGTTGGAAGAAGGCGGGTATCCATGCGCGGGATCGCCTGTGTCAGTTTAATACGACTCTGGCAAATGACAAAGTTTATGAAATAAGCGGAAATACGATGGTCGTGTCGAAAGATCGGCTGTCTCCGCTTTATTTGGAAGATACATATCGAAAGATTCGGGAATTTGAACCGAAATGGATGATCCTGCATCCGTCAATGGCATTTTTCCTTATGGAACATGCCCGGAAGATGGAGCTGCCGGTATTGGAATCCTTGCGTTATGTGGAATTAACGGGAGAAATGGCATGGGAAGGACTGAGAGTTGAATTGGAGTCTTCGTGGGGATGCGTCGTGAACATGCACTACGGTACGATGGAAGTTCAGAGTATAGGTTATGAAGAGGGAGGCCGATATCGGTTATATGAGCAGACAACGTATGTGGAAGTGCTGGATGATGAAGGAAAGGAAGTCGGCGAGGGGGAGAGCGGGAATATCTACGTGACCTCATTGCATAACCGTGTGATGCCTTTTGTGAGATACGGGATCGGTGATGTGGGGAGGATCCAGTCAGAGAGGAAAGAGGAGAAATGGCATCGTTATCTCATGTTGGAAAAAGCCAGAAAGAATGACAGGATTCGTTTAAAAGAGGGCGAGAGCATTTCTGCGGATGTGTTATTGAAGCCGGTGGAAATGGTAAATGGATATTATCAAAATGTCATCTATCAGTTCCAGGCTGTTCAGAAGTCTGTGTCACAAATGGAACTTTTTATTGTGATGGATGATGAGTTTGGCAGGGAAAAGTTTATGCAATTGTACAAGGATGTGATTCAGACTACGGTTGTCGGTGATATGGATTTTACGTTTACTTTTTCGAATTGTATCCGCCCGCAATATAATACTGGGAAGATTAAGTGGTTTGTAAATGAAATGGAATGAGAACATCCTGTAAAAATGCAGGTTGTGGCGTCTGTCTGATAAACGCCAATAAAAAACAAAAAGAGAGGTGCGAGATATGAAAATTGTAGGAAAGAGATTGATATGTGTCATTTTAGCGGTTGCTATGTTTGGTTTTAGTTTGCAGAGCTTTGAAGTAGATACTTATGCAGCAGAACAGGAAGTACCAGGGATAAACCAAAGTACAGAGGATTCCCAGGGACAAGAGGCTCCAGAAGAACCGGATATCAACAAAGAGGAAGCAAAAGATATTGCGGAATTTCAGGTGGATGAAACACTTGAAAATCAGGAAACTGATTGGAAAGAAGGCACAGAGATAAGAAAAGTGTATAACCTGTACAACGAGAAAGAGGAAATATGTGCCTATGTGGTTGAATTGAAAAATGGGACAGAAGATGCGGGATATATTGTCGTAGGGGCAGTAGAGGAAAATCCGCCAATTATTGAATTTCAGACATCAGGAAGATTTCTTGATGGAAAATTGCAGAGTGACGAGTATCTTCTGTATGATGGCAGCATAAATTATTATAAGGTAGATAAAGATACGAAAAAAGCAACCAATATAGAAACGGACAAAGAAAGTTTTTCTATTGAAGATATCGAAAGTGATCAGGAAGAGCCAGAGAATGATACAGCGGGGATTAAGGAAGAATGGAAAGAGATTAAGAGACAAACTGGAGTTGGAAATTCTACCCCGCCTACTAATGGAGGAGAAGTATTATATCCAAATCAGTATGAAAATGGATATACTAGCGTCATACGCCGTACAGCACCAGACGCAACATTTTATAGATATTTTGAAATGACGGATTTGGGACCAGGTGGAATCTGTGTACCCACTGCTGCGTGTAATCTGTTAAAATATTATATGGAACGAAAAAGGTTAAAACAATCTATAGTGATGAATAATGATTGGAAGTTAACATTTAACAAGTTAAAAAGTTATTTCAATACTTCTGAACAAAATGGAACAGATATGAAAAATGTCAAACCAGGTCTAGATAGATATTTTAGGGAAATCGGTATTCAGGATGCCATTACTCACTATTATGGGTTTGATGGAGATCGAGATGCTGCAGACTGGCCTGAGATGAAACGAAGAATAGATTTTGGAGAGCCATTTGTGTACCGTGTTTCAGGGCATTATATGTATAAAGAACATGCGGTTCTTGCTGTTGGTTATGTGCAGTATAATTATTCAACAAATCAATCTACAGGTTTAAAAACAAGCAGGTATCTTCAGGTGGCTGATGGTTGGGAAGAACATGCTAATCGGTATATTAATGTACATGTTGGATGCGATCCAACATTTGATGAAATGGTATCTCTATACTTTGTATATACTTATGTACAAAAGTAATAAAGATAGCCCAGTAAAACTTAAAAAGTTTGTATGAGCATGAATGATAAAGCAAGAGTGTGCTGGGATATTTTATTTGTTAAAATATATAAAAATAATTGGGTTTTCAGAAAGGAAAAACAGATGGAAATGAAAAAACAAAAACATGTTATCGTGCTAATAGTCGCCTTATCACTCGTTATTCCTATGTTGAATGGGGTGGATACAAGCGCAAAGGGAATGCAGGATTACCACTGTAGTAAGGTAATTGTTGCGGATGGTACTAAGTATAAAATATCCCAGATTGCTAAAGATGTCCATGACATAGACACGGGGGAAAAGATGACACAGAAGTTAAAAAATAAAAAAATAAAATGGGTTTCTAAAAATAAAAATTTAAAAATCGTTGGTAAAACTTTTACAGCAAAAAAAATTGGGAAATATAAGTTGATAGGCATAACAAAAAAGAAAAGATATACGATTGATTTGGATGTTGTTAGTAAAACCCCCAAAAAAGATTTATCAATGGTCGAATATGCGACGATCCAAAGCGGATCCGATGGAACGGTAGTCAAAATTGAAGAACAGGAGGCTATCCGTAATTTGTGCGCTTTGATTAATGAAGCAAAATTTAAGTTTAATTATAAACGGGCGAACAAGGGACCCATGGTGGGGTGGAATTATGCAGTCCATTTATATTTGTCAGATGGAACAGAGCAATTCAAAATAGTTGATTCAACCCCCAAATATTATTATACAACCAGCAGAGCGAATGAGATAAATAGGTATGTAGATCAATTGTTTAAAATGTCAGCAAATGTTACAGGATAAAATAAGTCTTGGCAGACTTATTAGCAAGTTGCTTCGCAACTTAAATAATTCGCAAAGTAGATGTGATGCACAAAAACCTTGTGCAATAATTGTGATAATATGAAACAGAGGCGGGGCAGTAGTCTTATACTGCTCCGTTTTTTATCTGATATGGAATGGCGTTGTTTTGATGATGTAAAATCCTCAAAACCAATTGACTTGCTATTGTTTTGGTGATACACTTTGTTTATTATCAGTGGTGTTCAGGCAGAAAGTACAGAGATATTCAATTTCGATCAAAAAGCGGGAAAAACATAAGCAAGATATAAGGAGAACCCTATGTTTTACATAAATCTGAAGCGTTTTATAAAATCGCCGGTATTTTTGCTGGGAACGCTGGCATATATGATCATACTTTATCTGATGCAGCCCATACATACGGCAACGGGGATTGAGGACATTTCCAATACGGCGCTTTCGACGCAGACCTTTTCTTTTTTCTATTTTATGATGATCTCCTATGAATTTTTTTACCAGATCAGGCGCTGCAGATTAGATGAGATCGTCAGCGTCTCCAGGATGGGGGCAGGGCGGGAGAAGATAAATGGTCTGCTGATCTTTCTGGGCCTGGATCTGATCCTATATATCGTATACCTGACGGTTTCCATGATCGGGACCACCAGTGTCCTAAAAGAATTCAACAGAGACTGGTTTATCATGCTTATCAAAGCCTATTTTATTTATCATTTTCTTACTTATTTTTTTGCTATGCTGGCGGGTATGCTGATTGCTATGATCCCCTCCAGGATCAAGGGATTTTTTGCCCTGGTTACCGTGTTTTCCATGTTTTCCAGGATCCTTTATCCCATTATGATGAATTGTACTTCCGATAGTGAGAAATGGACCCATGTGATCGATATTTTCGGCATCATGAACCGGGATTACAATGTGTTATGCGACCTTATTTATGGCTATACCACAGAAGCTGTGAATCTTCAGCGGATCCTCTTCTGGATCCTGCTCACCTTGTCTGGTTTGAGCCTGGTGATGAACAGAATAAGAAAGAAGGCGGTAACAGCCCTATTGTTTTTGGCTGCCTGTACGGTTTTCATATTTTATATCCAGCCCTCTGGGGATCGGTATGTATATGGATACTGGGGGGCATTTATGGATGACCAGCAGTATTACAGTCTGATCTATAATGCTGATCCCGCCTCAGATGTTTATCATACAGCCATGGAGCATCAGGGGATTGGAAGAAAATATAAAGAACCGGATTTTAAGATCCTGGAATACAAAGGGGAATTAACTCCTGGAAGAGTTCTGGCTGCTTCCCTGGATGTCACAGTAGACCGGCAGGAACTGCCGGAATACGGTTTTACGTTGTATCACGGGTATGTGGTTAAAAGGGTCACAGATGAAACCGGAGAAGAATTGTCTTTTGAACAGGATATCGATCATCTACTGGTCCGGACCAATAAAGCCCATCGTTTGAAAAAAATACATTTTGAATATGAAGGCTATTCCAGAAAATATGTCGCCACCAGCCAGGCTGTATTTCTGGCAGGGAATTTTCCGTATCTGCCCAATGCGGGCTGGAATGAGTATATGATCGAACCGGTGGGAAACCACTGGCAGTATGGGTATAATTTAAAGGGGGCGATGTATCCAGTTCATTACGATATCCGTTTTCCTACGAAACATCAGATGTATTCCAATCTGTCAAAATCCGAGGATGGTCGCTATGTGGGTACGGCAGAAGGGGCAACTTTTGTGGCCTCCCCTTTTGTGAGGGAAATGAGATTAAAAGACGGTGTTGTGTATTATTCGGTTCTGGCTACAACCTACTGGAAAAATAATATTGAAAAGACCAAAGAGACGGCGGAAAAATCTTTTCAGGCGGTCAAAGGCCTGGACAGGGGGAAAAAGGGTCCCTGGATCCTTTTTGACCTGGCAAATGCCATGGATGCTGATATTTCCTGGTATATAGCCAGTGACCACGCCGTCGCTTCCCCGGAAAGCCTCCAGGAATTATATGAGTATTATCAGGAGACAGGCTGCACCATCGACCATACAAAATGGGATAAGGAAGAGCAAGTGGAACCAGAGGAGGATCTGCCATGATAGAAGTCAAACATGTATCCAAAAGATTTGGAAAAAAACAGGTATTGAATAACATCAGCTGTACGATAGAGAAGGGGATCTATGGCCTTCTGGGGCCGAACGGCGCCGGGAAGACCACGCTCATGCGCTGCATGACCAATCTATACTCTCTCTCGGGAGGAGAGGTACTGATCGATGGAGTCAGCAGTAGGAAGAAAAAGAAAACCAACATTGGTTATCTGCCACAGTCCTTTGGGCTTTTTAAAGAACTAAATGTCTATGACTCCATGAACTATTTCTGCAATCTGAAGGGAATCCCCAAAAAGGAGCGGAAGGAGGAGATCCTGCGATGCATCCATGCCGTCAACATGGAAGAAAATTTAAAGAAGGCGGGCGGAAAGTTATCCGGGGGAATGATGCGCCGTGTCGGAGTTGCCCAGGCGCTGTTGAACCATCCGGAACTGATCCTGTTTGACGAGCCCACAGCAGGGCTTGATCCGGAAGAAAGGATCCGGTTTAAAAATACCATTTCTTCCCTGGGAGGAGAGGAGACGGTTATCATTTCCACCCATATCGTAGAAGATATCGAAGCCTGCTGTGATAAAGTGATCGTTATGGACCGGGGAGAGATCCTGTCTATAAAAACCTGCCAGGAACTGGCGGAAGAGGCCGCAGGAAAGGTGATCGCCTGTAAAAAGGGTGAGGAGACCAGACTGCCCGCCGGTTATTTTATTGAAAAGCAATACGAAAAAGCTGGTGAGGTCTATTACCGTGTGCTGCTGGCAGAACAAGGTGGTCTGGCAGAATCCTTTGAGATACTGGAGCCCACCATCGAAGACGGATATATGGCGACCATCAAAGGAATATAGGAGGGACTGGTATGCTGGAAAATTATTTCGAGAGGATCTGGCTGCAGATCAAGGGAATGAGAACCATGTTTCTGATCCCCCTCATAGGCTATTTTGGTATCATACCTCTTGGTGTGTGGCTGATGACTGCAAACAGTGAATGTATATTATACGATGCCATTATGCAAATGTGTTTTCTGCTGGTTCCCTTTTTATCCACCTGGTGGATCTATATGATCGTAAAGGAATATGTGGAAGGAAATGGAAGAGAGGTACTGCTGCTGGGCAGGGGAACCTTCTTTACTGCTGTTTTCTTCTGGCTGGTTAATGTATTTTGTTTTATTCCCTTATTTTTGATTGATGTAGGCTACCAGTTTACCCCAAATATTCTTTATCTCTTTGAACATCTGGTGATCATATCCTTCTTTATGGGAGGGCTGGCATATTTTCTGAATTATTTTACCAGAAGTATAACGGCATCCATGTTTATCATTATATTGTATTCGGCGATCTCAAACTACCGCTTCTCCAGCGGGAAGTTCGTAAGCGTATTGGGGAAAATACAGTTGACAAACCTGCAGGATGTGCCTTATAATGGTAGCTATAGTTTATACGAATGGTTTATTTTTCTTGGGGTTGTTTTTTGGACCGCAGGAGTTCTTCAATCCAAAAAGGCAGAATGATGACAAAGGAGTGTGAGAATATGCCCTGCTGGCTGATTTCAATCATCGCTTTTGTACTGGCAACGATTGCAAGGGATAAAAAATGGAACAGGATTAAAGTTATTTTGTATCTGATCGGTATTGGAACAGGAACTGTAGCGGCGATCCAGATATGGGTAAGAAATTTTTCTGTCTTCGTTTATCATTAGAAGTGGGAATGCCAAATTGATTCGCAGAATAAAATAGTTTTAAATTATTGATTACATACAGGCAACAGCAGTCTTAGAGTAGTTTCTAGACTGCTGTTGTTTGATTGTTATTTAATAAGAATTCAATAATACATATTATTTCTCTGTAGTAAACCAGGTGTAGGAACTTTTTCCGGTACGGATCCGGTACAACACAGGAGTGTTGCCTTTATTCACCAGAACCGCTTTGGAACATTTGGAGGAGGCGCCTGGCGAGAGAGTGACGTCGCTCAGGTCTTCCATAAGCTCAAAGTAAAAGCCCCAGTCAATGTTTTCCAGCTGCGTCGTTCCTGTGGAGTCAAATATATTATAATAATAACTGAACAGATCCTTTGCCTCTACCACTTCACTGCCAGAGACATATTTGATCTGAAAACAGAAATACAGGTATTCTTGATTGCTGGCGGGAACAGGATTCTCTTTGTTCTTCAGAACGCGGTTTTTGGCTGAATTCCCAGATTGGAAGGCTTCCAGCTTGATCTTAAAGGTTCCGATCTTTTTCCCATCGTCATAATAACTGATTGTATGCTCATCATAGGCAGAAAGAGGATTCAGCCGGCCGCCGGCCTTTGTGTCTGCGGAAGATCCTGTGACAGATACTTTACAGTACAGTTTTCTGCCGCCGAATTTGGCATAGATCTTAGCTGTTCCTATTTTTTTTGCGGTGACAACACCAGAAGAATTTACCGATGCCACTGTTTTTTTAGAGGAGCGCCAGGTGATTTTTGTCTTTGTGCCGTATACCTTAAGTCTGCATGTCTTTCCAACCCGAAGCGTCGCGGTTTTCTTGTTAATACGGACAGTAGCCGCAGAGGATTTTGATGTATCTGGCATCCAGAGGGAAGTACAGAGACATAGGAGCAAAAGTAGTGACAGGATACGTTTCGTAATTCTCATAGTTCTAAAATTCCTTTCTGATCGTAATAACAGGGCAGCGCCATGTTGTATCAGTCCGATGTGCACCACATAAAATGTCGAACTAAAATCATTGTACATCAAACTTTGTAAAAGTGCAAGGCTAACCCGCCTGCTAATTTTACGGTGGAAAAAAAGTTTCCTTTATGATATAATTCAAGTCAGTTCTATTTTAAGGGAAGGAATGCACAAAAATATGTCAACTATCAATAAAAAAAATATTCGGAACTTTTGTATTATCGCCCACATCGACCATGGCAAATCCACTCTGGCAGACCGGATCATTGAAAAGACAGGGCTTTTGACGGAGCGGGAGATGCAGGCTCAGGTACTGGATAATATGGAACTGGAACGGGAGCGGGGAATAACCATCAAGGCCCAGACAGTCCGTATCGTGTACAAGGCAAAAGACGGAGAAGAGTATATTTTTAACCTGATCGACACGCCGGGACATGTGGATTTTAATTATGAAGTGTCAAGGAGCCTTGCGGCATGTGAAGGGGCGATACTTATTGTGGATGCCGCCCAGGGCATCGAGGCGCAGACGCTGGCAAACTGTTATCTCGCCATTGACCACGATCTGGAGATCATGCCGGTGATCAATAAGATCGATCTTCCCAGCGCGGAGCCGGAGAGGGTAAAAAATGAGATTGAAGATGTGATTGGCATCGAGGCACAGGATGCTCCTTTAATCTCTGCGAAGATGGGAACGAATATTGAGGACGTGTTAGAGCAGATCGTAGCCAGGATTCCGGCGCCCCAGGGGGATGAGAAGGCGCCGCTCAAAGCGCTGATCTTTGATTCCATTTATGATTCTTATAAGGGGGTTATCATTTTTTGCCGAATTTTTGACGGGACAGTAAAAAAGGGGACAAGGATCCATATGATGGCGACCGGCATGGAAGAAGAGGTGGTAGAAGTGGGGACCTTTGGCGCTGGTCAGTTTATCCCTTGTGAAGAACTGACTGCCGGTATGGTGGGTTACATTACCGCAAGTCTGAAAAATGTAGAAGGAACCCAGGTAGGAGATACGGTAACGGATGCAGCAAACCCCTGTGAAGAAGCACTGCCTGGTTATAAAAAGGTACAGCCGATGGTATACTGCGGTCTGTACCCGGCAGACGGCGCCAAATACCAGGATCTCCGGGATGCACTGGAAAAACTTCAGCTCAACGATGCCGCCCTGCAGTTTGAGGCGGAGACTTCCATTGCACTGGGATTTGGATTCCGTTGTGGATTTTTGGGGCTGCTTCATCTGGAGGTCATCCAGGAGAGGCTGGAGAGAGAGTACAATCTGGATCTGGTGACCACGGCTCCTGGAGTGGTATACCGTGTCTATAAAACAAATGGGGAGATGGTGGAGGTGACGAATCCTTCCAATCTTCCGGATCCTTCTGAGATCGAGCATATGGAAGAGCCGGTGGTCAACGCGGAGATCATGGTGACCACCGAATTCGTAGGTGCGATCATGACACTGTGCCAGGAGCGCCGCGGTGTATATCTGGGGATGGAATATATGGAGGAGACGAGAGCGCTGCTCAAATATGTTCTGCCTCTGAACGAGATCATTTACGATTTCTTTGATTCCCTTAAATCAAGATCCAGGGGCTATGCTTCCTTTGATTATGACTTAAAAGGCTATGAACCTTCTACGCTGGTCAAATTAAACATTCTTATCAATAAAGAGGAAGTGGATGCCCTGTCCTTTATCGTCCATGAGAGTACGGCTTATGAGCGGGGAAGAAAGATGTGTGAAAAATTAAAGGGTGAGATTCCAAGACATCTGTTTGAGATCCCGATCCAGGCAGCCATTGGCAACAAGATCATTGCCAGAGAGACTGTGAAGGCAGTGCGCAAAGACGTACTTGCCAAGTGCTATGGAGGCGATATTTCCAGAAAGAAGAAACTTCTGGAAAAGCAAAAAGAAGGAAAGAAGCGGATGCGCCAGATCGGAAATGTAGAGATTCCACAGAAGGCATTTATGAGCGTGCTGAAACTGGATGAGGATAAATAAGCAATGAATCGTCCAGCAGGAATCTACGTTCACATTCCTTTTTGTGTCAGGAAGTGTAATTATTGCGATTTTCTCTCCTGGCGGGCAGGGGAGAAGGAGCGGGAGGAGTACGTTAGGGGGCTGGTCCGGGAGATCGGTCATTCAGACCACTGGTTTCCGGAGATTGACCAGGTAGATTCGATATTTATCGGAGGCGGGACTCCAAGTACCCTTTCTACTGACCAGCTGTATCTCATATGTGAGGCGCTGGACCGCCGTTTTTCCATCCGGGAGGGATGTGAATTCACGATAGAATGTAATCCAGGCGCGGTGGACAGGCATGCTTTTGAAGCCTGTCTTAATATGGGGATCAACCGCATCAGTTTTGGGGTACAGTCGGCCGAGGAGACAGAACTGAGGCTGCTGGGGAGGATCCATACTTATGAAGATGCAGAGAGATCATTCCAGGAAGCCAGGGAAGCTGGTTTTCAAAATATCAATATAGACCTGATGAGTGGGATCCCGGGTCAGACCATAGAGAGTTATGGAAGGACACTGGACCGGATCCTTCATCTGGAGCCGGAGCATATATCCGCTTATAGCCTGATCATTGAGGAGGGAACCCCTTTTTATGACCGTTACCGGGATGATCCTCCGGTGGAAGAGGAGACAGACCGACAGATGTACAGAACCACGGGGTTACGGTTATCCGAGTGTGGTTATGAGAGGTATGAGATTTCCAACTATGCGAAAAAGGGGTTTGCCTGCAGGCACAATCTCAAATACTGGTCCGGCGGAGAATACATTGGCTTTGGTCTCGGCGCCAGTTCCCGGGTGGGAAACATCCGATACCGCAATCTGGAAGATCCCGCAGAATATGCAACGCGGATCCAGCAGGAGAAAACAGTGGCTGACCCAGAGGAAATTTTGGACAGGGAGACACTGATGTCGGAATTCTTTTTTCTCGGTCTCCGCAGAACGAAGGGAGTTTCACTGACGGAATTCCAGCGTTTATTTAAGATCAATGCCTTTGAGGTTTATGGACAGCAGATACGGAAGCTGGTGGAATACGGATTGTTAAAGCAGCAGGGGACCTGGCTGTTTCTGACGGAGTATGGACTGGACGTCAGCAACATGGTGTTTTGCGAGTTTGTATAAAGAAGGGCTGTCCTTGAAATTACGTTACAGAAGATGGAAAAGTATGCATTTTTTTGTAGACAACCAAAGAAAAAACAGTTACAATAGTAATAATTAAATTATAAAACTAAGGAAGTGAAAAGTTTGAATCCAGTGTATGAAAAAGTTGAGATTTGTTTTAAGCAGATTCGTGCAACAGTATCTTTTGTGCCGAAAGTCGCCATCGTATTAGGAAGTGGTCTGGGGGCGCTGGCTGACGTGATTCAGGTTGTGGATATCGTTGATTACTCAGATATCAGTGGATTTCCGGTATCTACCGTTGATGGGCACAAGGGAAGATTTGTTTTTGGCTATATTCAGGAGACGCCGGTTGTCATCATGCAGGGGCGTGTTCACTTTTATGAGGGATATGAGATCAGTGATGTGGTACTACCGATCCGAGTCATGCGCAGGCTTGGGGCAGACATTTTATTTCTGACCAATTCTGCCGGCGGATTGAATACGATGTACCGTCCTGGTGATTTTATGATGATCACCGATCATATCGGAAGCTTTATGCCTTCTCCGCTGATCGGGGAAAACGTAGAGGAATGGGGAAAACGTTTTCCTTCTATGGAAAATATATACGATACCCAGTTGTGCGAATTTATCCGTCAGTCTGCTAGAGAGTGCAATGTTCTTTTGCGGGAAGGCGTATATGTGCAGATGAAAGGACCGCAGTACGAGACCAGTGCGGAGGTCAAAATGTGCCAGATCCTCGGAGGCGATGCGGTGGGAATGAGCACAGCCATTGAGGCGGTGGCAGGCAGGCATATGGGCATGAGGGTGTGTGGACTCTCCTGTATTTCCAATATGGCGTGTGGCATAAGCAAGATCCCGTTAAACCACATGGATGTTACGGAGGTTGGTGAAAAAATGGCACCATTATTCCGTCTTCTGGTGTATAAATCTATCAGTAAAATGACAGCGGATATGATAGATCAGACAAAGACAGATGCGCCTCAACAGCAAATGATGTCAACGGGTGCCATTATTGATGATATGTAGACGGGAGATCTATATGAATATACGATTTTTTAATTGTCGAATACTTACGATGGAAGATGGGAAAGATATTATCGATGGTGAGCTGCAGGTGCAGAGCGGAAAGATTACGTATATTGGTAAAAGAGATGAGAAAAGAAGTCTGGATATACGCTGGGACAGGGAGATTGACTGTGAAAGGAATCTGCTTATGCCAGGGTTCAAAAATGCTCATACCCATTCTGCCATGACTTTCCTGCGCTCTTACGCAGATGATCTGCCACTGCAGGAATGGCTGTATGACAAGGTGTTTCCGATGGAGGCAAAGCTTACGAAAGAAGATCAGGTGCTTCTGGCAAAGCTGGGGATTCTGGAATATATTTCCAGTGGCATCACTGCGAATTTTGACATGTATCTGGACAATGCCTGTCATGCGGCGGCATCTGCTGAAATCGGGTTTCGGACTGTACTCTGCGGGAGCATGAATGACTTTGGCGGTACGGTAGAAGAAACAGAGGAGGAATTTTACCGGCTCAATGAGTATTCACCACTGGTGACAGCTAAGATCGGTTTTCATGCCGAGTACACCACCAAGGGAGAGACTCTTGAGGAACTTGCCAGAATGGCGAATCGCATCAGGCAGCCGGTTTATACCCATATTGCAGAAACGAAAAGAGAGGTTGATGAATGTTATGAGAGGTACAATGTTTCACCATTTGAGTATCTGGATTCTATTGGGATGTTTGAGTATGGCGGCGGCGGCTTTCATGGTGTGTGGATGTCTGAAAAAGACAAAGAAATCTGCCAGAAAAAAGGTGTCTCGATCGTATCCAATCCGTCGTCCAATCTTAAGCTCGCCAGCGGAATAGCTGATCTTTGCGGGCTGCTCGATAAAAATATTACAGTGGCACTGGGAACCGATGGTGCTGCCAGCAACAATGCGCTGGATATGTTCCGGGAGATGTATCTGGCATCGGTGCTTCAAAAAGTGACCAGACAGGACGCAGCAGCTATGGATGCGGATGATGTCCTTCGTATGGCCACGGTGGGAGGCGCGCTGACGATGGGGCTGAAGGATTGTGATATCCTGGCCGAGGGAAAATGTGCAGATCTGATCATGATCGATATGCACCGTCCCAATATGCAGCCGGAAAATAACCTGACTAAAAATCTTGTGTACAGTGGCAGCAAAGAGAATATCAGGCTGACGATGATAAACGGAAAAATTCTTTATGAGGATGGCAGGTTCAGCATTGGAGAGGATGTTGAACAGATTTATTCAAAAGCGAACCAGATCATAGAGAGGATGCGTTGATTTAAAGGAATCGAATTGACAGATCAGCAGAATAAAATATTATTCTGCTGATCTTTACTATAAACTATTTATGGTTGTAAACCGATATAATAAGTGAATGAGGGGAATTATGCCCAACAGGAGGAATGTATGGCAGAAAAAACACCGAGCGAAAATGAATGGGTCATTATGGAGATTTTATGGAATCAGGATGAAACCCTGACTGCCGCGGAGATCATTCAACAACTGAAAGGGATTAAGGATGTCAGTCCCAAGACGATACGGGTGCTGATCAACCGGCTGTTAAAAAAGGGAATTGTTGATTATCAGGTGGATGCAAAAGATTCCAGAATATATCATTATTTTCCGGTAAAAAGCAAAGAGACCTGTCTGGCAGAAAAAAGCGAACAGTTTTTGAACAGCTATTTCAGAGGAAATCCAATGGGAATGGTAGCAGCGCTGGTACGACATGAACATTTTTCTCAGGAAGAACGGAATGAACTGATTGAGATTTTGAAAGAGGGGCAGCCAAAGGACAGGTAGCAGAGGAGTGAAGAACGATCATGGCAGCTATTTGGGTCAATTTGGTCAGAAACCTGGATTATGTTATCCGTTACATTACATTGAAGACCGGACGGACTCTTCTGATTTCCATTCTTGTAATATTTCTGATTCTGCTTTTTCGCAGGATCCTGGATGGAAAAAAGAAAGGGAAAGCCAGCGGTACCAGACTTTATCTCAGAGTATACCTCTGGACGCTTTTGATTCCGGTGCCATTTATGGGAACACTTAAAATATCCCAGCAGTCTTTCAGGTGGAGGAGACACATTTATGTATTTCTTTATGAAAATATTATGGGGAATCCTCTGTGGGGATGGCTTTGTTTTATAGGGATGACAGGGATGGCGCTCTGGTTTCTGATACGGAAGATCCGGCTGGCGCGAAAAGTAAGAAAGCTTCCGGTCTTTGTACCAGAGAAGAAATTTTTCATTTGCCCTGACATTTTAAAACATGTTACAATACGGGTCAATCCATCTCTGATAACTCCTTTTTCCATGGGAATCTTCCGTCCGGTGATTGTTCTTCCAGAGGCGATGATCCGCCGGTTTGGTGAGACGGAAATACAGGGGATCTTGCAGCATGAGTACAATCATATCCGCCATGGACATCTGATCTTTTATTTTGTTTTTGACTGTTTCCGGATCATATGGTTTATGAACCCGCTGATCCACCTGTGTAGCAGATGGATGAAAGATGACCTGGAACTTTTATGTGATCATGATACGATCCACTATGGAAAAATATCTCCAGATACCTATGGCATGCTTCTGATACGGTCTCTGGATTGTATTGACGGAAACCGCAAAGAGACGGATAGGATCAAGGCAATGCCGGCATTGGCGGCCAGGCGTTCCTTCCGGGTGATGAAAAAGCGGATTCAGGTGATCGCAGGGTATGAGGAAGGAACCAAGATACCGTCTGTCGTTATGAATGTGGCGGCGGGTGCAATTCTCCTGATGGGATTTGTTCTGGTAAACTGGTTTTCTTACCCATCTTATACTCCTTTTCATAATTTTTCCCTGTATAGCCACGATACGAAACAGGTTATATTTATGGATGATCCAGAATTTAATTCGGCAGTACAAATGACAGGGGATGGAATTCAGGTACAAAATGACAAAGTAAAGAAATTACTGGAAAAAACCGATAAAATATATAATAAAGAAGATTACTTCTGGATCTACTATGGAGGCTACATGAAGCAGCCTGGCATTGGCGGCGGTGGAGGTGTCGTACAATATCAGCCCTATGAAACGGAACAGTCCGTAGTCCATATCAGTTATAATAAAATGCACTGGACGGATGTTTTGAGAGACTGGGTATTTAGATATATGTAATAATTCAGCAGCATATCAAAAGAAAGGATTGGTGATCATTATGTCATTTACGATACATACGGGGAAAGCAGTAAAAAGTTTGTTTGTAACCAATGAAAATGCAGCGGCAAGACGCCAGGCAGAAAAAGAGGGGAACAATAAGAGATCAACGATATTCGCTGGAAATATCGGGGTGCGTCCCGATAGTATTACGATTAAAAAGAAACAGGCCCAGAAGCAGGCAGTACAGGTACTTATGGACACTTTTCACACAGAGAAGAAGATTGACCAGAGCATGGATGATCTGTCTGCTCAAATGCAGGAATTAAAAGATGCCAATGTGGGATACCATAAGGAACTGGATCAGATCCGTGGGGAAAAGCAGGAGCTCATGGAACGCTATGGTGTGACAGAGGATATGACGGAATATCCTGAGGAATACCAGCAGCAGATACAGGAGCTGGATGAGAAAGAAAACCTGTACAGTGGATATATTAAGAAAAATGATGCTTCAATCAAAGGCATCAGCAGATCTCTTGGGGATATGAGCATCGAGCGTCTTAAATCAAATCCGATGGTAAAAGCCGAGAAACAGTCGGAGGAGATTCTGGATGCTGCCAATAAGGCTATTTACGGTGATCTCATAAATGAAGGCAAAAAGCATATCGAGGAAAAAATGGAGGAAGCAAAGGAGAAAGCAGAAAAACTTGCTGAGAAGAAAGAAGAGGAAGAAGAGCGCTTAGAAAAGAAGGAAGAGAGAGAAGAGAAGCTGGAAGAAACTCAGAATAAAGAAACGATCGAGACGATGAATTCTTATAATGATCCAGATTCCCAGATAAAGAAAGAGATAGATGAAATTCTGGATGAGCTGAAGCTGATCCAGGAAGATTTAAAAGGGGTAAAAGTAGACAGCAACATATAAACTGCCAAGATGCGGGATGGATATGAACATGAATTTTGGAAATTACGGAATGTATCGCAGTATGTTTGGCGGCGGTAAAGGAGGCTTCGGCAGGCACTGCTACTTATGGAAGAACTGGTACATACAATATGTTTCAGAATCCCATGAGCGCCTGGAACTGGTATCTGTAACTGGAAAATGATATACTGGA
This sequence comes from uncultured Eubacterium sp., assembly GCA_910585745.1. Lineage (GTDB taxonomy): Bacteria > Bacillota > Clostridia > Lachnospirales > Lachnospiraceae > Eubacterium_F. Next base: position 34,572 of record CAJUFM010000017.1, read on the forward strand.
TGTAATATGCTGTATATAATATGCATAAGACATAAACTCAAAAATCTGCCGGCCTTCTGGGCTGGCAGATTTTGTGTGATGGGGAGAAATGTCTTTTCACCGTTCGCCTCGTCTTATTTTTCAAGAGCTTCCAGTTCTTCTGCATAAGTTTCCCATTCTGTCAGAGCGGTATTCAGTTCCGCCTCCAGGGTTTCTTTTTTTCTCGTAAGTTCCGTTAACTTTGCCACATCGGAGGCATACTGCGGAAGTGCAGTCTCTTCATCTATTTTTTCAATCTGTTCTTCCAGATCCTGGATCTTATTTTCTGCGTTTTTATAATTATTTTCGATCTTACGCCTGTATGCTTCCCGTTCTTTTTGTTCCTTCCAGTTTAATTTTGCTTCGGACTCGTTTTTTTGTTTTGGGGAAGAAAGGTCCTCTGAATCAAGAAATAATTTTTCCACAGTCTCTTTCTTTTCCAGATAATAGGAATAATTTCCCTGGTAGGATAGTAGTTTATGTTCCGTGAGATCCATGATCCGGGTCGCCGTTTTGTTGATAAAATAACGGTCATGGGATACATAGAGCACCGTTCCTGTATATTGGTTCAGTGCTTCCTCAAGAATCTCCTTGGATTCAATATCTAGATGATTGGTGGGCTCGTCCAGCAGAAGGAAGTTTGCTTTTGACAGCATTAGTTTTGCCAGAGATACCCTTCCTTTTTCTCCGCCGCTGAGCAGGGAGATCTTTTTGTATACATCATCTCCAGTAAATAAAAAGGCCGCCAGGACGTTACGGATCCTGGTGTTGTTCAGGTCCGGATAATCATCGTGGATCTCGTCAAAAATAGTCTTATCATCGTGCAGTACGTTATGTTCCTGGTCGTAATAACCGATCTCCACATTGGTTCCCAGTTTAGCGCTGCCAGTATCGGCTGTTTCTAGTTCACAGAGTATTTTTAAAAGTGTGGTTTTTCCTGTACCATTTTTTCCAATGATGGCAGCCCGTTCTCCCCGGTGGATGTCAAAAGAAATATGTTCAAAAAGATGTTTTTCTCCAAAGGATTTTGAAAAATCATCCACATAGAGGACGTCGTTCCCACTGGTTTTTTCCGGAGTAAGTTCAAAATGCATGGTTTTTTGATCTCCCACTGGTTTTTCCACAGGTGTCATTTTCTCCAGCATTTTTTCACGGCTTTCTGCCCGTTTTATCGATTTTTCCCGGTTAAAAGAACGAAGTTTTTCGATCACTTCCTCCTGATGTTTTACATTTCTTATATAATTTTCATATTCTTTGAGCCTGGTATGGCGCAGCTGCTCCTTCTTTTCTGCATAGGTGCTGTAATTTCCGGTAAAAGAAACCGCTTTACCATGTTCGATCTCCACAACTTTTTCTGCGATGCGGTCCAGAAAATACCGGTCATGGGACACGATCATAACACCGCCTTTATAGCTGGACAGATAATTTTCCAGCCACTGGATGGAAGGCAGGTCTAAATGGTTGGTGGGCTCGTCCAGGATCAGCAGATCCGGTTCCAGTAACAGGAGTTTTCCCAGTGCCACTCTGGTTCTCTGTCCTCCGGAAAGCGTATTGATACACTGATCCATATCTCCGCCGCCAAAGCCAAGCCCATTGATGATCCCCATGATCTGGCTTTTGCAGGCATAGCCGTCTTTTGCCTCAAATTCTGTCTGCAGGCGGTGATATTTTTCCAGCAGAGACTCCAGTTCCCTGCCGGAGAGATGCTGCATTTGTTTTTCCATGTTTCGTATGCTGCGGTCCAGCTCCACGATCTCTGACTTTACTTCCAGAAGCTCTTCATAAATGCTGTTTTCTGAGTGGTATCCCAGCTGCTGGGGCAGGTAACCGAGGGTTTTATCCTTTGCGGTGATGATCTCTCCGGAATCGGCTGTGAGTTCCCCTGCGATAATGCGGAGAAGAGTTGTTTTCCCAGCACCATTACTCCCCACTAAGGCGACCCGCTCCATTTCATTGATGTGAAAGGTGACATCTGAAAAAAGAGGGACATCATTAAATCTTTTATCGACATGACTGCAAGCAAGTAACATATTTTCCTCCATATGGTAACTCTGTTTTCTACAACTATTTATTGTACCATAAAAAGTTGAGTTTTACATCTTTTTTTATCGGAAAAAATGTAGTATAATTAATATGATAATACCAGGGTCAAAAGGTCAGAATGCCTTTTTACTCCAACATCATATGATACAAGTACATGGAGGTTCTTGATTCATGGAAAATAAGAAAATATCTTCTGCGGTAGTCAAACGTCTGCCGCGGTATTATAGATATCTGAGTGAACTCCTGGAAAATGGGATCGACCGGATTTCTTCCCAGGAACTGAGTAAAAAGATGAAAGTTACCGCCTCTCAGATCCGTCAGGATTTTAATAATTTTGGAGGATTTGGACAACAGGGATATGGTTATAATGTCAGTTTCCTTTACGAAGAGATTGGAAAGATCCTGGGGTTGGAACACAACTATAATGTGATCATCATCGGTGCGGGAAATCTGGGGCAGGCACTGGCAAACTACAGCGGATTTGTGAAAAGGGGATTCCGCGTATCAGGTATCTTTGACGTCGATCCCATGGTAGTGGGTAAGAAAATAAATGGCATACAGGTAATGCCGGTGGAGGATCTTGAAACCTTCATCAAAGAGCAGCCGGTACATATCGCAGCACTGACCCTGCCCAAAGATCAGGCTTCTAAAATAGCCGGCAGACTGGCAGATCTGGGCGTGAAGGCATTTTGGAATTTTGCCTCCACGGATCTGAATCTTCCAGAACATGTGGTGGTAGAAAATGTTCATCTGGCAGAGAGCCTGATGAGATTATCCTACAAATTATCTGAAAAAAATGGGTGACTATTTTTGAAATGAGGTGCAGTATGAAAAAGAATGCAAAGGAGAATATTCCAGTAGAAGAGCTTTTAAAAGGAAAAAAAATTCCTATTCTTGTGTTGGACCAGCGGTGGCATAAACTTTTTCCAGGAGGGAAAAAACCGGCTGAAATACAGGCTCTGGAAAAAGAACTGAATGAGCTGTTAAAAGAGCAGGGTAAACGGGTAAATACCATAAAAGGATTAAAAACCGGAAAAAAGAAGCTGATGGATGCCATTGTATCCGGAATGAATGAGGAAAACAGCGATAAAAAGAAGGATAAACAGCAAAAGCTTCTGCTGGAGACCAAAGAACGTATTGAAACCGAATCGGAGCGGCTTCTGGATCTTCCCTATGAGATCAAAAATGCCAACGAACGTCTGCTTATTACAGGCATCCGTTACTGCTATGACGAATGGAAGAACCGCAATGAAGAGCTGTCAGATCTCAGTGGCGAGATCGATATCATGAGAGAACAGCTCAAGGAAAAGGTGGCATACAAGGTGGAACTGGAGGAGAGTATAGATTCTACCTATTCACTGATGCATGCTCTCCTGGGAAGAGAAGTGATGAATCTTTTTGATAAAAATAAAATATGATCAGGAGTGAATCGCATTATTATGTTTACATGTATTGTCGGGATTGGAGTGGATTCCATCGAGATCAGCCGGGTGCGTAAAGCCTGTGAAAGAGAGCATTTTGTCAAACGGATCTTTACGGAAGCAGAGATTTGCCAGTTTGATTCCAGAAAGATCCGAGCTGCTTCGGATTTTGCCGGGAAGGAAGCGGTGTCTAAAGTGTTCGGCACCGGTTTTTCCGGTTGCCAGCCGGCAGAGATCGAGGTGCTGCGCGATGAAAAAGGAGCTCCTTATGTAAATCTATATGGCGGCGCCAAAAAGATTGCCGGCCAGCTGGGGATCAAAGAACTCAAGATCAGTATCACGAATACGGTAGATACGGCTACCGCCTTTGTGATCGGCTGCGGCGGGTGCCAGGAGTTCAGTGAGGAGGGAGTTGGGTGAGATATTTATTTACCAGCAGACAGTCAAAGCAGCTGGATGATCATGCCATAAACATCATAGGATTTCCGGGGCTTGTTTTGATGGAAAAGGCGGCAATGACCCTTGTTTCCGTTATAATGGAACGAGAGGAACAGGACAGCGGGATTCTGATCGTTTGTGGTTCCGGAAATAATGGTGGGGATGGCCTGGCAGCGGCGCGTATGCTGCATCAGCATGGGTTTCGGACTGCGGTTGTACTTGTCGGGGATCCGGAAAAAATGACTCCGGACGCCAGAAAACAGCTGGCGCTGGCAGCAGCCTGTGATGTGCCGGTTCAGTCGGAGGAGGCTGTCGCCTCTCCGGTTTTTTCGGTTCTTGTAGACAGTTTGTTTGGTGTGGGATTGAGCCGGGATATCGGCGGGGTATATGAAAAAGTCATAAAGGATATAAATGCTTCCGGCAAAAAAATATATGCAGTAGATATTCCTTCCGGTATCAACGGAGATGACGGAAGGGTTATGAATGTGGCAGTAAGGGCAGATGTCACGGTGACTTTTGGAGTAAATAAGCTGGGGCTGGTATTGTATCCGGGCTGCCAGTATGCTGGTGAGGTGATCATAGGAGATATTGGGTATCCTAGATCCAGTTATGAGGCAGTGGAAGATCCAGTCTTTTATTTTGAACCAGAAGATCTGCCAGCCCTTCTGCCAGAGAGGGCTCCTGACGGGCACAAGGGGAGTTTCGGTCATGTGGCGGTCATTGGTGGAAGCAGAAAAATGAGCGGAGCTGCCCTTCTCAGCGCCAAAGCTGCCTATGCTTCCGGAGCCGGACTGGTGATGATCTGTTCCGCCAAGGCAAACCGGGATCTGCTTCTGACAGGTTGTCCGGAAGCGCTGTTTGAAGCCTATGATACGGGGGAAGAAGAGCCGGATTTTATGGCGCTGGACCGGGTTCTTTCTTTTGCTGATACCGTGGTACTGGGTCCGGGGCTGGGAAGAGAGAAATTGGCAGAACAGATCACAGCCTATGTGCTGAAAAATTGTAATAAGCCGATCATCCTGGATGGAGATGCTCTTGTGCTATGTTCCAGAGAAGAACTAAAGGAACAAAGTTCTGTTATACTAACTCCTCATCCCAGGGAATTTTCCGCCTTATTCCATCAGGAAATATCTTATATCAAAGAACATTTAGGGGAGGCTGTCCGTAAGTTTGCGGAAGATACGGGCTGTATCCTGGTGGGAAAGGACGCCCGGACCATCGTGGGGGACGGTTCCAGGCAGTATGTAAACGTCTCTGGTAATTCAGGGATGGGCACCGGAGGAAGCGGGGATGTATTAACGGGAATCATTGCGGGATTTGCTGCTCAGGGAAAGCCGCTGTTTGAAGCGGCCTCCGCCGGGGTATATGTTCACGGACTGGCAGGAGACTACTATACAAAGACCTACAGTCCCTATTCACTGACTGCCTCTGCATTGATTGACAGTCTGAAAAATATTCTATAATGTATAGAAGGTAGAAAGGTTTTTATCATGGAACTTGGAAATGAGAAGAGACGATACGACAGAACTTATGCGCTGATCGATCTGGGGGCGGTCCGCCACAATATAACAGCGGAGAGAGAACGGGTTGGTGAAAGTGTAAAGATTATGGCAGTCATCAAAGCAAATGCCTATGGTCATGGAGATATTGAAGTGGCAGAAGCTTTGGATGACCTGGTGGATGCCTATGGGGTAGCCATTCCTGAGGAAGCTCTCCGATTACGGAAGAATGGCGTAAAAAAAATGCTTTTGATCCTTGGGTATTCTGGAAGGGACTGGTTTGAAGACATTATTCGTGAGGAGATTTCCCAGACTGTTTACAGTTATTCCATGGCAAAACAGTTGAGCGATATCGCAGCAAATATGGGAGAGACAGCAAAAATCCATATCAAGATTGATACCGGTATGAGCCGGATTGGATTTATGCCGGTCAAAGATAATATCGATGTCATCCGGGCGATCAGCGAACTGCCGGGCATCCAGATTGAAGGTGCATTTACCCATTTTGCCCGTGCTGACGAGGAGACTTCGGAGGCAGCGAGAGAACCCTATGAAAAATTTATGATCTTTCTGGGAGAACTGGAAAACCGGGGAGTCCATATTCCGATCAGGCATGCAGCGAACAGCGCGTCCATCATTCAGTTTCCAGAATCCAGGCTGGATATGGTACGTTCCGGCATCACCACCTACGGATTGTATCCTTCCGAGAAAGTGTCCAGGGATATCCTTCATATCATCCCAGCTCTTCAGTGGAAATCCCAGGTATCTTTTGTAAAACGCATTCATCCTGGAACCAGTGTTGGTTATGGGGGGACTTTTACTGCCAGCAGGGAGACTGTGGTGGCAACGATTCCAGTGGGCTATGCCGATGGGGTAAAACGGGATCTGTCAGGAAAAGGACATGTACTGATACAGGGACAGTATGCACCGATCATAGGAAAGATCTGCATGGATCAGTTTATGGTAGATGTTACGGAGATAGACGATATCTCCGAAGGAGATACTGTGACCTTGATCGGAACAGACGGGGAACATAAAATATCCGTGGAGGAAGTGGCAGAGCTGTCACATTCTTTTAATTATGAGTATGTGTGCGGAATTTCAGCCCGGGTTCCAAGAAAATATATAAATTAATTGAGTACGATTCGTATAAACTTCCGTATATTGGTAATAATAGGCTACATAAGTAAAATATATCAATGTTAGGGAGTAATACCGATGGTAGTAAAAAGAGGCGATATTTATTATGCAGATTTAAGACCGGTTGTAGGCTCCGAACAGGGTGGTGTGCGGCCGGTCTTGATCATACAGAATGATATGGGAAACCGATATAGTCCGACGGTAATCTGTGCTGCGATCACATCCAAGATGAATAAGGCAAAACTGCCGACACACATCGCTCTGGATTCAGAAAGCTATGGGATTGTAAAGGATTCGGTCATTCTGCTGGAACAGATCCGTACTATAGATAAATCCAGATTAAAAGAGAAGGTCTGCCATCTGGACGAAACTGTTTTGAAGACAATCAACCGGGCGTTGGAGATCAGTCTTGCACTTGATACATATGACGATTGATCGACAGGGGCAGGCAGTTTTTGAGAAACAAAAAACACCTCTGGGAGGAGGTGTTTTCTGTGGTACCCCGAGGGTACCTAAGCGTATAATAGGGTGGGAGTAGAAAGTTTATACTTTCCGATTATTATAGTACAGTTTAAATGTGTCATTTTTGTGTCAAAATACAAATAATTACATAAAATACTGAAAAATGTTATTGCATTGTAATCCCTGTTATTGTTATACTAGTACTATGAAATGATTATTTGGAGGCGTACAAATGAAGATAGGACTGGTACGACATTTTAAAGTGGATTGTCCTCATAAGATGATGATGACATCAGAGGAATTCAGGGATTGGTCAGAAAAATATGAGCATGCGAGGATTTTAAAAAAGAAAGTAAATATGTCTGGTATCAACTGGGATGTCTGTTACTGCAGCGACCTGGAACGCGCCGTGGAAACTGCCAAAGAGGTCTACAGTGGAAATATTTATATAGACAAACTTCTCCGGGAGGTGGACAATGCCCCCTTTATTCATACAGAACGGTTCCGGCTCCCGTTCCCGGTCTGGCATTTTTGCGGAAGACTTGCCTGGTTTTTTAAATCCAAGAGCCAGCCGGAGGACATCAAAGGGACCAGAAGGAGAGTCCGCCGTTTTTTTCGTCAGATTGACTGGTCGAAAGACAATGTGCTGATCGTATCCCACGGATTTCTTATTTTTAACTTTATTTATGAATTATTTCGCCTGGGATTCATGGGAAAAGAAGTGAGACGGGTGAAAAATGGTATTTTATACTTATATGAGATACCAGATTATAAACGCCCCTTCCAGTATAAGAAACCATCGAAAAAATCAGCAGACCGGGGGGAGAAGAAATGAAGATCCGGATCCTGTGTGTGGGGAAGATAAAAGAAAAGTTTTTGCGGGAAGCCATTGCTGAGTACAGTAAAAGGCTGTCACGCTACATAAAATTAGAGATCGATGAGGCTGCCGACGAAAAGACACCCGACAGCGCTTCAGAAAAAGAGGAAATCCAGATACGGAATAGAGAAGGGGAACGTCTGTTAAAACAGATCCGTCCAGAGGATTATGTGGTCGCTCTTGCCATCGATGGGAAAATGTACGATTCCATGGCATTTTCCCAGAAGCTTGACAACCTTGGCGTGCTGGGAAGGGGGAGTGTGGTATTTGTGATCGGCGGATCCCTCGGTCTGGGAGAGCAGGTATTGCAGCGAGCGGACGAAACCATCAGTTTTTCCAAAATGACCTTTCCCCACCAGCTGATGCGAGTGATCCTTCTGGAACAGATATACCGTGGGTACCGGATATTGAGAAATGAACCGTACCATAAGTAAATGAGGATACAGACGATGATTTATTAAAAGAGTATACTTGACATATTGGGGGAAATCATGAATCGTAATAATATTTTGGAGTTTTTGGAGATATATAAAAATCTAGATGAACTATGTAGGCAAATCTTATCAAGTGACAGAGGGGTGTCTGAGTATATTGATGAAATGGATTTTGATAATCAAAGAGGGCGGTTAGTTGCCGGTTGGGAGAGAGATTACAAACAATTAAAGAGAATGAGATGGATACGAAATCGTCTTGTCCATGAAGTTGATGCATTTGATAAAAATCTTGTTAATGTAGATGATATTGAATGGTTACATACATTTTATAATCGAATTATGGAATGCACAGATCCTTTTTCTTTATTGCCTCAATCTGATAAAATAAATAGAAAAACAGACAAGCAGTTAAATTGTCAGAACAGTTATGTTTCTACAAATCGGGAATCTCTAATCAGAAATTGGGAGTTGTTATTTAGAATAATTTTAGCAGTAATAACTATAGTGGGAATAATTTTGTTGGGAATAGTGATGATTTAGATAGTGGAGCAAAGCTAAAACATGTAAGGTATCACAGCAGTTTGCTTGATGCCAGTGTATTATCAGCAAATGAGGGGAAAAGATGCAGGGAGGGAGGCAGCGATATGTGCGGAAGAACTGAATTGCAAAAGATTACTAAAACAGTCGTTCAATCTTCTTTGGAATTAATGGAAGATAAGATTTATAAAATCGTTCTTTATGGTTCTTATGCCAGAGGAGATTTTGACACTGAATCGGATGTTGATATTATAATTTTACTGGATTGTGATGAGAAAGAACTGAGAAATTATCGTAAACGGGTTGCTGTGTTAGCCAGCCGGATCAGTCTTGAAAATGATATTGAAGTTTCGCTTCTTCTTAAAAACCGTGATTCCTTTGAGGATCGGAGGACTGTTTTACCCTTCTATCAAAAGATAGAGAATGAAGGAGTTATATTATATGGAGAATGAGTTGAAAGAGCTTTCAAAATATCGAATGGAGCAGGCAAGGCAGTGTATTATATCTGCAAAGGCGCTGGTAGAGATTGAAGATTATAAAGGGGCAGCGAATCGCTCTTATTATGCAGTGTTTCATGCTATGCGGAGTGTTCTTGCACTGGAAGGAAGAGATTTTTCTAAGCATTCAGGCGTTTCTGCTTATTTTAGGAAAGAATATATTAAGACGGGAATTTTTGATGTGGAACTTTCTGATATCATCAGTATGGCTTTTGTAACCAGAAGCAATAGTGACTATGATGATTTCTATGTTATCTCAATAGAAGAAGTAAATGAACAGATTGAGAACGCAATTAAGTTTTGTGATATTGTGGAATCATATCTGGCGGGGAAATTATGAATGAAATAAAGTCTATATGAAAAGGCCCTATGCAGGGAGGTAGCGGTACATACAAGGAAAAGAAAACGGAATTTAGCATTTTGCCATTTTCAGTTAAAGTAAAATACCGGCCAAAGTATAAAAATATTGATTACCCCCTGTATTCTGGATGATTATATTATTGCATGTTATGATACGTTTCTGACAGAGTGATATAGTGGGATGATTTGCAGGCAAAATGAAAATAAGTTAGGAGTGAATGGTGTGAAACAGATTCCAGATTTTGATACAGAGTTAGACCAATCCATTAGTTTTGTTTTTGAGAGTGAAATTACAAAGAAGGCCCTGGTTAGACCACCTTTTGATAATTTCGCAAATATATTGTTGGAAATTATACATAGTATAGATCGTCTGGCGGATAATTGCCACATGGCGGAATTTACTAATCATGCTATGCCACATATATGCAGTATTATAAAACGTGCGTCAGAATGGGCAGAAAGCGATGGATGGATAAAAAGAATCAGTAGTCAGGAAGCAGCATACTTACTGTTAGCACTGCTCATTCATGACATAGGGATGTTATCACAAGATGCAAAATATATACCCGCAAAAGAACGTTCAAAATATATAAAGGGTTCTTCTGATATAGCTAATTGGGTAAGACGGACCCATGTTATCCGTATTGATGGGTTAGTGAAATACATATTAAATGAGTATATAAAAAAAGACGTGGAATTAGAAATTCACTTAAATGTAATTATTGGAATGGCAAGCTCTCATGACAAATGGCCATGGCAGCAGGGATTTGTTTCTTGCCAGCATGAGATTCAAAAACTTAAACTTACTGAAAATAGAATTGCGGCCCTGAATGCGATCATTGCGGTTTGTGATTTGCTGGATGAGGATTCTAATCGATGTGATACGATTGTATTAATTAAACATCATCATGGCACGGTAGAAAATATGGCTCATTGGATTCGCCATGCACTGACAAAAGAAGTTATTGGTGTTGAAAAACAAGAAGTGACGGTAGTTTTTCGGACTTTTAGATCGGAAATTCCAGACAATGAAATGATTTATCGTGCACTTAGAAATCATTACCGTTTGGTTAAATTATATAATGGAAAACTTGTGGAATTAGGTGCTCAAATTATTCATATTAATTTTCAGCCGAATGATGGATTGCCTATATACAAAGATATGATATCTGATGAATTGGAAATATATAAACAAATTCCTGAACTGAGGAATGATTTAGTACCTCAGCTGATGTCTACGTTTATGAAAGAAGCACTTAATAAAGATGATGGTGACCAGCAGCTTCGCCAAAGACTGGATGCTATTGGGCTTGAATGTATAGATTTATCATCCATTTTATATTTTATGGAACCTTGTGCACTTTTACACCCGGAAGAACGGGTGATTTTTGGAAAAGACGAGATATCACTTAAGCTGAATTATATGAAAAATATGGCGGAAGATGCTTACGTAAATGGGAGAATTGGTAAGCTTCGCCATATTTGTGCATTGGCATTAAATGAAGTTAAAAAAGAGGTAAAAGAGGTTGTTTTACTGGAACACACATATTGGATTTTTGCATATATGCTCGTTTATCAAAAAGGGGATCTTGATTATTTGAGTGCCCAAAGAGACTATCCAAACTCTTTTGATTATAATGATAGAGTATCAAATGTAAGCGCTCTACAACAAGGTGCCTACCAAAATAAAAGGACCGGTTGCCCGATC
>CAJUFM010000018.1 GCA_910585745.1 uncultured Eubacterium sp.
GAAACTAAAAAATCCTTGAAAAATAAGGAAATAACACTTGACTAAATAGGGAGTGGTATCGGTATCTTCTAAGGGAATGGTAAAAGCGGTTAAGCCTGGAAAAGCGAAAATTACTATCTCAGCGAAAGATGGAGGCGCAAAAGTTGTGCTTCCTGTCCAGGTAGTAAAAAAGAAGAAGATAAATCATGTTTTAAAAACTGCCAAAAATACTCTGAAGATGAAAAAGGGCGGGGAGGCAGAATTAAAGATAAATAAACTGACGGCAAAAACGACGAGTCCCGTCACCTATCAATCACTGAATAAAAAAATTGCCTCCATCGACCAATATGGAAGGATCATTAGCAGAAAGAAAGGGAATACAAAAATAAAAGTAACCTGTGGTAAGAAGACCATTTTGGTAAAGGTAAAAGTTGTGTAATATCATTGCAATTCAAATAACGATTAGATATAATGGGATTAAGAACGGAGGTGGCAAACATGGATGCAGTAAGAAAATTACAACAATATACGATAGATGATATTTATGCTTTACCTGATGGAGAACGGGCTGAGCTGATTGATGGAAAAATTTATTATATGGCTCCACCAAGTAAAACACATCAAAGAATCAGTGGAAAACTTTATCAGACGATAGCGAATTACATCGATAGCAAGGATGGAAGATGTGAAATATATGCTGCTCCATTTGCTGTATTTTTGAATAAGGATGGCATCAACTATGTTGAACCAGACATATCGGTCATCTGCGATATCTCTAAATTAGATGAAAAAGGATGCCATGGCGCCCCCGACTGGATCATTGAGATTGTCTCACCTGGAAATAAGCCAATGGATTATTTTACAAAACTTTTCAAATACCGAAATGCGGATGTAAGGGAGTATTGGATTGTTGATCCAACCAAAGAACAGATCATGGTATATAGATTTGAGAAAGAAACAATGGAACAATACTCTTTTGGTGATGATGTACCAGTAGGAATATACGAAGGTTTTTCTATAAAAGTACAGTAAGATAACATGAATGTCAGACGTAAAAAGAGGGTGTCCCCAAAGTCATAAAGTGACTTAAGGGACCCCCTTTTTTACTGTTTACGAGAATTTTAAGTTCTTAAATATTTTGGTCTGCTTTCTGCTCATTCCTTTTGGAACTTTGACGGATACCTTCTTCGAAATACCCTGAAAGGCATGTTTCCCAAGTTTACGAAGCTGTTTCGTCTGGAAAATGATCTTTTTCAGTTTGCTGCAGCTGCGGAAGGCTCCTGAACCGATGTTCTGGACATTGCTGCCGATGGTAATGCGCTTGAGCTTTCTGCAGTTACGGAAGGCGTTTTTTCCTATGGAAGTCACTTTGAGTTTGTGTCCCTGGATCTTTAGCGTAGCGGGAACGACTACTTGTTTTAGGTCCTTTTTGGATGTGGTAATAAGGGATACGGTGCCGCCATTTACAACCTGGCTGCCATCTTTGTCCGTGATCTGTATCCAGTCAGCCAGCGTGCCAGTGGTGAAGGAATAATCACTTGTGCCCCCATTGCTTAGGGTGACGCAGTACCGTTGCTTCCCTGTATTTGTAAACAGAGGAAGGCTGAGAGTACCTGTTTCGTAAGCTTTGGCATCACCGTCTACAGAAACCAGCATTTTGGCTTCCTCGGATAAAGTGATCCTTTTGGCTTTTGGATAACTCCAGCCATCAGAGTTCCAGGTCACAAATCCCGGGTGACATTTGCGGTGGCCACTGCCTGATAGTAGACGATCTGGTAATAGGCGTCGTCCCAGTCGGTTCCCCGGAAGTAGCAGTCATAGTAATAATCTGCTTTTTCCATTGTTTTAAGGCAGAGATCCAGAACCTCCTGCGCTTCGTTGTAATTTACAATGCTATAAAGTTCGGGTTTTACGTACTCAGCTTTTCGGTAGGTACTTATCTTTAAAAAGTCTGCTACACAGCTGGCGATACCTTCTGCTGCTTCCTCCGGACAGTTTGCCTTGCCGCCAAGCTGGGCCTGCAGCCATTCTTTCCGGTAGGTTTCAGCGGTATTTGGCTGTCCCCATTTTTCCATGTCGTAGGCGAGGTCCATAGCATAATTCAGTTCCATTTCCACCGGTTTGATGTCGCCGACATTGACAACCCAGATGTCGCGGATGTTGTAGTCGTATGCCATGGTCAGCTGATCCCATATGTGTTCAAGCTGTGTGGAGCTGACCCACTCATAGGCGCCGGTTCCTACATGTCCGTCCAGATGATAATACAGTCCCCAGCCAGCTTTTCTGTCACGCACGCTTTCTTCCGGGACTGAGCGGAGATTGCCGTAGTTGTCGTCCGTCAGCATAATGGTGACATCCTCAAGACCGTCCCATTTATTTAAGCCGTCGATGCTTCCGTCGTCGGGACCGTAAAAATACTCTTCGTTTTCACTGTAGGGAATATAGATCTTAGGGGCAGCAGCCGTTTTGGTGTCCGGGTGATCCTGTATGTAATTGTCGATGATCTCTGTCTGGTCGGATATGATCCGTTGCGTTCGATGCCGCCTTTCCAGAACTGGTAGATGGCGTCGGCATTCTTTGTATAATCCCAGGCATTGCTCGTTCCATAAGAGGAATATTTTTTCTGCCATTCGACGCCTGCCCGGTGGCATGCTTCGTGGTGGGAAGTACCCATGCATACCCCGTAGGCGTCGGCAAGTACACAGAAGAAGCACTGCGGATACTTTCTTCTGCATCTACGGATCTTCTTGCCCGTTTTCATCCCTGTGGAGAGAACCGCATTACCCGTTTATCTGCCTATAATATGGAGCGGTATATAACACTGACGGATGAATATCTGAAGATTTCCCGTTCTTCAGAATATGGCTGCGATCTCAGGGCAGTTTATCTTCTTACAGAGCTGATCTTGTTTACGAACCAGCTTTTTGGTGATCCGAAAAGAAGAAGGTACGATAATGTTATGCCTGAGCTTGTATCAAATACAATGCAGTACGTGGAAGAACATCTGGCGGAGGATATTTCTCTTGCGAAGCTCAGTCATATTCTAAACTACAGCAGTAAATATATCAGTGTGCAGTTTAAGGCACATACGGGGTTATCGCTCCGGGAATATATTCTGGATCAGAGAGTCGAATGTGCAAAGAGGTTTTTGGCGGCAGGCAGCAGTGTGTCCCAAGCCTGTCTGGATTCGGGGTTCAGCGACTATTCCAATTTTATACGCAGTTTTAAAAAAAAGACCGGGATCTCTCCCGGACGTTTTAGAAAGGAAAAGACTGGCACGAAATAATTTTAAAGCTGACCGACAAAAAAAGACATTTTATTACAGACACCATATCTTGTACCAGATGTGGTGTTTTGTTTATATGGGAACAAGATGTGGTGGTAAAGCTATATAAAAGCCACTGAAAACCAGGAATTTACATCAAATATGTGTCAAAAAAAAAGCTTGCCTAATTCCCTAAAGTGGAGTAAAATCTAATTAAAAGTGGAGCGAAGTGGAGTGAAGTGGTACGAAGTGGTGGTTGAAAGTACGTCTAAGACATGCCGCCACAGGCGGCACAAACATTTTCGTGACTAAAAACACCGGGCTGTCACTGCTACGCAGCTTTACCAGCCCTCCATCATTCGGAACTCCCGCACTGCTTATCGCATTGCTCCGTTCCTCATGATGGACGTTCGCACAATCATGAGAAATATTCATGCAAGCATGATATTTCTCATGACTTTGCTCACTGTTTTAGTCACACTTTCCACAGAGGGAAGTTGGTGAAGTCTTATGTTCATGGGTACCTATGAACACAGTATCGATACAAAAGGAAGAGTGATCATCCCAGCAAAGTTCAGGGAACAGCTTGGGGATTCTTTTGTAGTGACACTGGGACTGGACGGATGCCTGTTTGTGTATCCGGAGAGCGAGTGGCAGGACTTCGTCAAGGAATTGAAAGAGCTTCCGGGCAGCAAGGAAGCCCGTAAATTACAGAGATATTTCATGGCAGGAGCTGCACCCTGCGATGTGGACAAGCAGGGACGTGTCCTGATCCCAGCCAATTTGAGAGAAAAGGCGGGATTGGAAAAGGATATTGTCTTTGTGGGAGTAATGAGTAAGATCGAGATATGGAGTAAGGAACACTGGGATGAAAATGATGACTTTGACAATGTAGATGAGATCGCAGAACATATGTCTGAACTTGGACTTTCGTACTGATCCTGGTGACTGGTGGCCGCAGATCAGGTGAAACCGGCAGCTTAATGGCCAGTTTAATGGAGGAAACGATGGAATTTAATCATGTATCAGTGCTGTTAAAGGAATGTATCGAAGGTCTGAATATCGATCCGGAGGGAATCTATGTAGATGGTACCCTCGGTGGAGCCGGTCATGGCTATGAGGTCTGCAGCCGTCTTTCCGAAGGGGGAAAGTTTATCGGTATCGATCAGGACGAAGATGCCATTATGGCATCGACGGAGCGGCTCAGTGAATTTGGAGACAAAGTTACGATCATAAAAAGCAACTATGTTTATATGAAACAGGTACTTGTTGATCAAAGAATTGAAAAAGTAAACGGAATTCTTCTGGATCTGGGTGTGTCATCCTATCAGCTGGATACGGAGGAGAGAGGATTTTCTTACATGGCAGATGCGGCTCTGGATATGCGGATGGACCGTACACAGATGCTGACTGCAGCAGATGTGGTGAATTCTTATCCGGAGGAGAAATTATACCAGATACTTAAGGATTATGGGGAAGAACGCTTTGCCAGAAGCATCGCGAGGCATATTGTACAGAGACGGCAGGAAAGGGAGATTGGTACCACGGGAGAACTGGTGGATATCATTCGGGCTTCCATGCCGGCAAAGGCGAAAAACAGTAAGGGACACCCGGCGAAACGAAGTTTTCAGGCGATCCGCATTGAGGTCAACCATGAGCTGGAGGCTCTTCAGGAAGCCCTGGGGGACATGGTGTCACTTCTGGCAGACAGGGGAAGACTGTGTATCATCACCTTCCATTCTCTGGAAGACCGGATGGTGAAGAATTTTTTTCGCAGGATGGAACATCCCTGCACCTGTCCGCCAGATTTTCCGGTGTGTGTCTGTGGAAATAAAACAAAAGGGAAAGTGATTACCAGAAAGCCGATCCTTCCAGGGATGGAAGAACTGGCAGTAAATAAACGCTCGAAAAGTGCGAAACTTCGAATCTTTGAACGGAGAGACTAGGGGGATTTATCGGATGGCAGGAAAGACAACTTACATATATGGAAATACGGCGCGGAAATTAAGCGCGGAGCCGGCGAGGCGGATTGAAAGGGAGCCAGGCAGGCGGCCCCAGAGAAGACCGCAGCCGGTAAAGAGAAGACGGATTGACCGGGTTTCTGTCGCGTTTATTGTAATAACATTTGCCATAGCGTTCTCAGTGTGCTATTATTATTTAAAACTGCAGTTTCAGAATACCTATCTCAGCAAAGGGGTAGTAGGACTTGAGAGCGAAGTGGTAGAGATGGAAAAAGAAAATTCCAATGCACTTCAGGAGCTGGAAGAAGAGCTGGATCTGGGAGCTATCTACAAAAAAGCAACGAAGGAGTTAGGGATGAAAAGTGCTAAGAGCGGCCAGATCTTTACTTATGAAAGCAAAAAAAGTACTCAGGTAAGACTGCATAATAAGTAGGAAAAGGTGAATTGGAATGGTGATCCGCAGAAGAGTCCACAGGATAAGAAAAAGACCAAAAAGATTTACAAGAGGGATGAAAAAGACCCTCTTTCTCTTTTTGGTGTTTGTTTTTCTTCTGTTTACAGCACTTGGTGTAAGGATATATACTCTAAACAGAGACAATGGTGATGCCTACAAAAAGCAGGTGTTTTCCCAGCAGTCTTATACCAATAAAGTGTTGAATTACAGGAGGGGGGCGATCAAGGACCGCAATGGCACGATCCTTGCCCAGAGCGTCCGCAAATTCAACCTGATCCTGGAACCCAGGACGATATTGGCGGATCCGGAAGTGAAGGCGGATACCCTGGCGATGATCGCCCGGTATTTCTCTTTTGATACCGGCATCATAGAACAGATCCTTGCAGAGCATCCGGAATCCATGTATCAGCATGTGGAGGGACTGAAAGAACTTACCAGGAAGCAGATCTCCGGATTTCAGGAGGAGATAGAGGAAAATAAAAAAAAGAAAAAAGATAAGAAAAAGATACAGGGTGTATGGTTTGAGGAAATATTTACCAGGGAGTACCCGCTAGATACGATATGCGCCAATGTTGTAGGCTTTACCTCCTCAGAGAATCAGGGGACCTATGGTGTGGAGGGGAGTTATAACGATAGGCTCAATGGAAAGAATGGCAGGGAGTACGGCTACTTTGATGCCAATATGGATTTTCAGAGAACGGTGAAAAAGGCCATGAATGGAAATTCTGTGGTGCTGACGCTGGATGCCAATGTTCAGAGGATCGTAGAACAGCAGATTAAAAAGTATAACAAGGATGTGGGGGCAAAAAACATAGGTGTTCTGGTAATGAACCCGAAAAATGGAGAGATACTTGCCATGGCTTCCCAGAATAGTTACAATCTGAATGAGCCAAGAGATCTCTCACTGATGTACACACAGGAAGAAATTGCGGGAATGGACGAAGAGACCACTACCAAAAATCTGATGACGATGTGGTCAAATTTTTGTATTGCCCATGATTATGAGCCAGGATCTACCTTTAAACCTTTTACGGTAGCGGCGGCACTGGATGAGGGGACGGTGAAAGATTCTGACTCCTTTGCCTGCAGCGGGGTGAGAAATGTGGCGGGGACAGAGATTCACTGTGCGGTCCGCAGCGGTCACGGAGTCGTATCATTACAGCAGAGTCTGATGGAATCCTGTAACAGTGCGCTTATGAAAATTGGGGAAGATCTTGGGAGAACGAACTTTAGCAAATACAATAAGATTTTTGGATTTGGTCAGAGGACAGGCATTGACCTGCCGGGAGAGAGTGCTGGTTTAATTCATACAGAAGAAGAACTGAATCCGGTGGAACTCGCCACTAGCAGCTTTGGACAGACACAGACGGTGACTATGGTGCAGATGGCAGCGGGATTTTCTTCTCTTTTGAATGGAGGAAATTATTACCAGCCCCATATTGTTAAAGAGATTCAAAATGAAAACGGTGCAGTAGTGGAGAGCACAGAGCCAGTTGTAGTGAAGAGGACAGTGTCGGAGGCTACAAGCCGTCTGATCCGCAAGTATATGAAAGCTACGGTGGAAGAGGGAACGGCAAAGCCGGCGCAGGTGAAAGGGTACTCCATCGGAGGAAAGACCGGGACGGCGGAGAAGAGGCCGGTGACAGATAAAAAATATCTGGTTTCTTTTATTGGCTGTGTTCCGGCAGAAGATCCCCAGGTGGTGGTATATGTAATTATTGACGAACCGAATGTAGAGGATCAGGCCCACAGTACTTATGCTACGGAATATGCGTCGAAGATCATGAAAAAAATACTTCCGTTTTTAGGGATCTATTCAGATGCGACGGAGACTCCGACGCCATCAGCAGAGGATGGGCAGCCGGCAGAGAATGAACCGGCGCAAGAGGACGGGCAGCAAAAAGAGAATGACCCGGAGCCAGAAGATGGAAAGCCAGCAGAAGGTACGCCGACTGAGGAAGAATAGGTATATCTTTATTCCTTTTATAATACATTAATAAAGATATATGTTTCTGAGGAGGCAGTATGCTGGTCAGGCATAAGACATATCAAAGACAGAATCTGTTTTTGACGCTCTTTGTGTTTGCACTGATCCTAACCTGTATGATGGCAAGGCTTGGATATCTGATGATTTATCGGGCAGACTATTATGGGGTGCTGGCAAAAGAGCTCCACGAGAGAGAGAGGGCGATCAAAGCCGAGCGGGGAAAGATTCTCGACCGCAACGGTAATCTTCTGGCGGGCAATGTTTCTGTGTCTACGATCTCTGTCATACACAGCCAGGTCAAAGAGCCGGAGCGGGTGATATCCATATTATCTAAAGAACTGGGGATCGACGAGGCAACCATCCGGAAAAAAGTGGAAAAAGTTTCCTCTCGTGAGAAGATAAAATCCAATGTAGAAAAAGAAGTATCTGACAGGATCCGGGGTTACCGTCTGGCGGGGGTCACGGTGGATGAAGACTATAAAAGATACTACGAATATGGCTCACTTGCCTCAAAGGTACTAGGATTTACTGGTGGAGACAACCAGGGGATCATTGGCCTGGAAGTCTCTTATGAAAAGTTTTTAAAAGGAATCGACGGCTCCATCCTGACGATGACCACGGCAGGGGGGACGGAGATCAAAAATGGTGCAGAGGACCGGATCGAGCCGGTGGCGGGTTGGACGCTGACCACAAGTCTGGATCTGAATGTAATGAAATATGCAAACCAGGTGGCGTATACCCTGCTGGAGCAGAAGCAGGCGAAAACGGTGGAGATTATTATCATGAACCCGCAGAACGGGGAAATATATGCCATGGTCAACGCGCCGGAATTTGATCTCAACCACCCCTATGAACTGACGGGGGGATCAGAGGGATTGTCACAGAAAGAAAAGATGGATAAGCTGAATAACCAGTGGAGAAATCTGGCGGTCAGTGACACCTATGAGCCGGGATCTACCTTTAAAGTTATTACCACTGCGGCGGCTCTGGATAAGGGAGTTGTGAAGATGACAGACACCTTTTCCTGTCCGGGGTATAAAATAGTGGAGGACCGCAGGATACGATGTCATAAGACTACAGGGCATGGTTCAGAAACCTTTTTGCAGGGGATCATGAATTCCTGTAACCCGGTTTTCATGGAAGTGGGAGCCAGAGTCGGTGTGAGTGGAATGTTTGAGGAAATAAATCGGTTAGGGATCCTGAAAAAGACCGGCATCGACGTGCCGGGGGAAGCGGGAACCATTATGCATAAGAAGGAAAATGTGGGAGCGGTGGAACTTGCTACGATGTCCTTCGGACAGTCTTTTCAGCTGTCTCCGATCCGGATGCTGACTTCCATCTCCCAGATTATCAACGGGGGAAAGAGCATTACGCCGCATTTTGGTGTAAGTGCCACGAACAGCGATGGGACGGTAATGAAAAAATTTGCCTATAGCAGCGGCGAAGAAGTGATCACTGAGGAGAAATCCAAAGAAATCTGCGAGGCGCTGGGGCATGTGGTGACAGAAGGCGGAGGAAAAAAAGCCGCAGTGGAGGGATATATGGTGGGGGCCAAGACGGGAACCAGCCAGAAACTTCCCAGAGGAAACGGAAAATATATCGCATCCTGTATGGGATTTTCCCCAGTGGAAAATCCGCAGGTGATCGCGTTGGTCCGCATCGATGAACCCCAGGGGCTGTATTATGGAGGAACCATTGCGGCGCCGGCAATCTCTTCGATCTATACCAACATCCTTCCGTATCTTCTCGAAGAATAAACCCTTGCGATTGTGGTGGTAATGGAGTACAATTACAATTGCATGATCTGCAAAATAAATTTCGATAAAATGAGGTGTAAAAGGTGAATTTTAATTTAAGTATTTTGATGCCAGTAGTTATTTCTTTTGGGATCAGTGTGATCCTGTGTCCGATCATCATTCCTTTTTTGCGGAAGCTAAAGTTTGGGCAGTATGTGAGGGATGACGGTCCGGAATCCCATCTAAAAAAGGCAGGGACGCCTACCATGGGCGGTCTCGTTATTCTGGTGTCGATCCTTCTTACGTCTCTGATCTACATAAGAAGATATCCCGATATCATACCAGTTCTGTTTATGACGTTGGGATTTGGGATCATTGGCTTTTTGGATGATTATATTAAAGTTGTGATGAAACGCTCTTTGGGATTGAAGCCCCTGCAGAAGATGTTTGGTCAGTTTATAGTTACTGCTATTTTTGTATATTACTACTTCAATGTGGCAAAGATCGAGGCTTCCATAGTGATCCCCTTTACCGGGGGAATGGTGTTTAATATGCCAGACTGGCTATTTATCATCTTTGTATTTATCGTTGTGCTGGGTACAGTCAATGGTGTTAACTTTACTGACGGCCTGGATGGGCTGGCATCGGGGGTCACTGCCATTGTGGCGACATTTTTTACGGTGGCGGCACTGGCGGTCAATGCGGCTATGGCTCCGATCACAGGAGCAGTGGTGGGAAGCCTTTTGGGATTTCTGCTGTTCAATACGTATCCGGCAAGGGTGTTTATGGGAGATACGGGTTCGCTGGCACTAGGTGGTTTTGTAGCTTCTATTGCTCTTATGCTGCGCATGCCGCTCTTTATCGTGATCGTTGGATTGATCTATCTTTTGGAGGTGATCTCGGTGATACTCCAGGTAGGTTACTTTAAGCTTACCCACGGCAAGCGGATCTTTAAGATGGCGCCGATACACCACCATTTTGAATTGAGTGGTTTTTCAGAGACCCAGGTGGTGGCAGCTTTCAGTATTGTTACGGCGATCTTATGCCTGCTGGGACTTATGGCGATGTAGCTCAATGATTGAAAAAGTGAGGAATAAATATGAATCTAAAGGATAAAAAGGTTCTGGTTGTCGGTCTCGGAAAAAGCGGAATGGCAGCATTTGAACTATTAAAGAAGATGGGGGCTCTGGTAAGTCTTTATGACGGGAACAAAGATATAAAGTTCGAGCCGGTGGATGTGCCATTATACCTGGGAGATCTTCCAGAAGAAATGTTTACCGGGTTTGACTGTGCGGTATTCAGTCCCGGTGTTCCGCTGGATATTCCGGCAGCCAGATATCTGATTCATAACAGAGTGCCGGTGATCGGGGAGATCGAACTGGCATGGCTTATGGAGAGAGGGCAGGTAATAGGGATCACGGGAACCAATGGAAAAACGACAACCACCACTCTGACTGGTGAGATCATGAGGGCATATAATCAGAAGACCTTTGTGGTAGGAAATATAGGAAATCCTTATACAAAAGAGGTGTTAAAGAGTGAAAAAGATTCTGTGACGGTGGCAGAGATCAGTAGTTTCCAGCTGGAGACTATCGATACCTTTGCACCGAAGGTAAGTGCGGTGCTGAATATCACACCGGACCACTTGAACCGGCATGGGACCATGGAGAACTATATTGACGCCAAGATCAGCATAACCAAAAATCAGGGGGCAGACCAGCTCTGTGTCCTGAACTATGAAGATGAGGTGCTCCGGGAGAGGGCCCGTCATATGAATTGCCGGACTTCATTTTTCAGCAGCAGAAGGAAACTCAGTCAGGGTATGTACAAGGATGAGAGCGGAAACCTGGTGATGGCGGAGGATGGAAGAGTGATCCTGAATCAGAAGGAAACCCGTCTTCCGGGAGACCACAACGCTGAAAATATTATGGCGGCACTGATGATGGTGTTTGAGATGGGAGTTCCAGAAGAACTGGCGGCAGAGGTGGTTCGGAATTTTAAACCGGTGGAGCACCGGGTAGAGTTTGTAAAGTCTGTGAATGGAGTAGATTATTACAATGACTCCAAGGGAACCAATCCGGATGCGGCGATCAAGGGGATCCAGTCCATGGACCGGCCGACAGTGCTGATCGGCGGCGGATACGATAAGGGCGGCGATTTTTCAGAGTGGATCCGGAGCTTTGATGGGAAGGTTAAACGTCTTTTGCTCCTGGGTGCCACCAGGGAGCGGATCGCCAAGAATGCAAAAGATTGTGGATTCACGGATTATCAGTTTGTGGATACACTGGAGGAAGCGGTGAGTACGGCCAGTGAGCTGGCTGCGGCAGGGGATGCGGTGCTTTTATCACCGGCATGTGCCAGCTGGGATATGTTTGCCTCCTACGAGCAGCGGGGGAATATGTTTAAAGAATTAGTGAATGGTTTGGAGTGAGATCGGAATGAGAAAAAGCGGGCAGGACCGGGCCAATTATCAGCGGGAAAGTACCTTTGATTACAGTCTCCTGCTCATTACCCTCTGTCTGGTAGGGTTTGGGCTGCTGATGATCTACAGTTCAAGTTCATATACTTCACAGGTGAAATACAATGATGCTGCTTACTTTTTAAAGAAACAGCTATTTGGAGTCATTGCCGGGATCACGGCGATGCTGGTGGTGGTAAATATCAACTACCATGCCTATATTAAGAAGATACCGGGACTGCGGATCCGTCTGGTCACACTGATCTATTTTGTGGCGGCGACACTGCAGGTTCTCGCTTCCTTGATGGGAGCTGAGAAAAATGGCGCCAGAAGATGGCTGATCATCGGTCCCTTATCGCTTCAGCCTTCGGAGATCACGAAAATTGCTGTGATCCTGATCGCTGCCTATTTCATCCAGATGCGTCCGAAGGAGATGAGCAAGCTCCGGGGCATCGTGCGGGTGTTTGTGCCGGTGGGGCTGCTTCTGGGGCTGGTAGCCATGGAAAATTTGAGTACAGCCATTGTCGTCTTTATCGTCGCATTTGGCATGTGTTTTGTGGCAGCGAAAAAAAAGTGGATTTATATCGGGATCATTCTGGTAGGGGCTGCATTTTTTGCCCTGATCATTTTGTTCGGAGAAGGCTTCCGAATGGAGCGGTTTCAGATCTGGCTGGATGTGGAGCACCATGAGAAAGGATTTCAGATCTTACAGGGACTGTATGCCATAGCTTCCGGAGGTGTATTCGGTACGGGGCTGGGAGAAAGTATGCAGAAACTGGGTTTTATACCAGAACCTCATAATGATATGATCTTTTCCATCATTTGTGAAGAGCTGGGAATGGTGGGAGCGGGGATCGTTATACTGATGTTTATTATTCTTCTTTGGAGAATCTACAATACGGCGGTGACAGCGCCGGATCTGTTCAGCGGGCTGATCTGTACTGGTGTTATGATACATATTGCCACCCAGGTGATGATGAACATTGCGGTGGTGACCAATTCCATGCCCTCTACGGGTATCCCGATGCCCTTTATCAGCTATGGGGGCACCAGTGTGTCGATCCTTCTGGCAGAGATGGGGCTGGTCCTGGGAATCTCGAAAAAACGGACTAAGACATGACACCATAACCTTCTAGCCGCATATTTATAATATTATCATAAATATGTGGACAGCGAAAAAACGGACTAAGACATGACACCATAACCTTCTAGCCGCATATTTATAATATTATCATAAATATGTGGATGGGGGATTCTGGTGTTAATAGAAGTAGAAGGTGGCAGAAAGGCTGCCGGGGAATTGACAGTTCAGGGTGCAAAAAATGCAGTTCTTCCTATGATCGCAGCCACAGTACTGTGCAGACAGACAACGGTGATTGAAAATTGTCCCAGGATACAGGACGTCTATTCCATGACAGCTGTACTAAAAGATATCGGTGCAAGGGTCAGCTGGGAGGAAGATAAGCTGATCATAGACACCGCTTCGGTGACCAAAAGTGAGATTACCCAGAAAGAGGTAGGGGATATCAGAGCTTCCATTCTATTTCTTGGCAGTATGCTAGGCAGGATGCAGACAGCAGGAATCCGCCTGCCGGGGGGATGTTCCATCGGTGCAAGACCGGTGGACTATCATATGGCTGCATTTTCTGCCATGGGAGCAGAGACCAGCCAGCGGGAGGATGTCATCTGCTGTGAGATCAGACACAGAGGGGCAGAGCGGGTTAAGCTCCCCTATCCCAGTGTGGGAGCCACAGAAAATGTGATCTTATATGCTGTGCTTCGGAAAGGGACCACGATCCTTGAGAATGCGGCAAAAGAACCAGAGATCAGGGAATTATGTGAGTTTCTCAGGCAGATGGGCGCCCGGATATCTGGTGACGGTGAAGAGTGCATTACCATCCAGGGCGTCAAGGAACTGCAGGGTGTGGTATACCGGCTGAAAACAGACCGCATCGCTTTTCTTACCTATGCGGCGATGGCAGCTGGAAGCGGCGGAAGCGCCAGCCTCAGGGTCTATGGTGATACTTTTGAGACAGAGAAGAAATACCTTGCCATGATTGGCTGTCATATGGAGACCATAGGAGACTGGATAAAAATCTCTGGCGAAGGCGGGATCCGGCCGGTTCCCTATATCCGCACAGAGCCTTATCCTGGTTTTCCCACAGATGCCCAGTCTTTGTTTCTGGCCCTTTTGTCCCGTTCCTATGGGGAGAGCCTGATCGAAGAAAGCGTATTTGAGAACCGGTTTCTCGTAGCAGGGCAGCTGAGAAAGATGGGAGCAGATATCGAAGTGGCGGGGCAGCGCGCCTGTGTCAGAGGTGTAACAAGGCTTCATGGCGAGATGGTTCAGGCCACGGACCTTCGCAGCGGGGCGGCACTACTGCTCGCCGGTGTGATGGCAGAGGGAAAGACGATGGTAGATCAAAGCCATTATATACTTCGGGGATATGAGATTCCGGTAGAAAATATGCAGAGTCTTGGCCTGTGCGCCAGATATGTGGTCTAGTACAGCGATGGCGGGCCGCTGCAGCGGCGCACTGGCATGTTGATATAAGGAGTTGGATGAAGATGAAAAATGTACCATGGAGGATCGTGGTTCCCGCGACGGTGGTGGGTATTCTTTTACTTGTCATTTTATTGTTCCAGGTAACAACGGTAACGGTGGAGGGCAATACTTTTTTTTCGGAGGAAGAAGTAGCCTCGGAAGTCTGCGGAAGCTTTCTGGATAAAAATATAATCGGTTCCTGGATTAAAAATCACCTGGGTTTTTCGGCGAGACTTCCTTATGTCAGGGAATATGAGATCACCTATCCGGGAATGCATCAGATTCATATTAAATTGTATGAGAAAAAAATTATTGCAGGGATCGTATATATGAATCAGTATATCTACTTTGACAAAGACGGCATGGTGCTGCGGAGCACCAGTGAGGAACTGCCGGATATACCATTGTTTGAGACAAAGACCATGACGACCTTTACCATCTATGAGGAAGTAAAGATGGAGGATGAGGAGCTGTTAGGCCAGATCATGAATCTGGCCAATCTTTTCCAGCATTACGGGGTGGACTGGTCAAAGGTCGTCTTTGATAACAATAATGCCGCTTATTTGTATGCCGGCGGGATCCAGGTGAAACTGGGGAAGAAGGACAGTTATGATGAGCAGATCTCGGCTCTTTCCAGTGTGCTGGCGAAAGCACAGGAAGAGCAGCTTTCAGGAGAGATTGATATGACAAATTACCATTTAAAGGGAGATATCATACTTAAGAAAAAATAAGGGTTGATGAAATAAAAAACTTGCAAAACTTGCATTTTATACTTGATTATTTTATGAAAAAACTATATTATATATAATATATGCTTTAATTCGCTTATATTCTATATGATTTTTCATCGTTTAGATTTTCTTTTTGGATAGAAGGAGGAACTGTAGTGCTAGAGATTATGAATAATGAAGCAGAATCCACCGCCAAAATTCTTGTGATAGGAGTTGGAGGCGCTGGAAATAATGCTGTAAACCGGATGATAGACGAGGGGATCAAAGGTGTGGACTTTGTCTGTGTAAATACGGACAAGCAGCATTTACGCAGCTGCAAGGCTCCCATGAGCATGCAGATCGGCGAGAAGCTGACCAAAGGGCTTGGGGCAGGAGCAAAGCCGGAGGTCGGGGAAAAAGCTGCTGAGGAGAGCCGTGAGGAGCTTACGGAGATCATAAAGGGTTGTGATATGGTATTTGTTACCTGCGGTATGGGAGGGGGGACCGGAACCGGTGCGGCGCCGGTGGTTGCCCAGATCGCTAAGGATATGGGGATATTGACAGTTGGCGTGGTGACTAAGCCATTTAAATTTGAAGGAAAGCAGAGAATGACCAATGCGATGGGGGGCATTGACAAGTTAAAGCAACATGTGGATACACTGATTGTGGTTCCCAATGATAAATTACTGGAGATCAGCGACAAGAGAACATCCATGGCTGAGGCATTCTGCATGGCAGACCAGGTGTTGCAGCAGGGTGTACAGGGTATTACCGATCTGATCAATATGCCTGCACTGATCAATCTTGATTTTGCAGACGTTGTCACGGTTATGCAGGACAAGGGTATTGCACACATCGGAGTCGGAAGCGGAAAGGGCGAGACGAAATGTCTCGATGCGGTTCAGCAGGCTATTACCAGTCCGCTGCTGGAGACAAGTATCGACGGTGCATCTCATGTTATCATAAATGTTTCAGGTGATATCGGATTGCTTGAGGCGAACGAAGCTGCTACATATGTCCAGGAGATGACAGGCGAGGATGCCAATATAATCTTTGGTGCTATGATGGATGAAGAACATTCCGATACGGTTACTATTACGGTGATCGCTACAGGACTGGAAGAAAAAGATGCCATGTCACATTTTGGACGTTCCTTTAGCACAGGAAGCAGTTTTCTTGGTGAGACCTCCGCTACGGTTTCTGCGATGCGCAGGCCCAGCTTTTTATCCGGCATGGGGAATCAGCCGCGCAGTACTGCGGGACAGTCTTCAGCGCCTAAGCCGGCACAGCAGACTACTGTTGAAGATATGCCGGTAGTGACAAGGTCTGTGACTCCGTTGAAGACGGTGGCACAGTCAGAGAGCCAGGATATGCAGGAAGGAATTAAAATACCACCATTTCTTCAGAAAAATAGAAAATAGGAGGACTAAAAGATGTCTATAATGGTTAAAACAATGGTACAGGTATTATATATTATCGTCTGTATCGCAATTGTGGTTGTTGTTTTGATGCAGGAAGGAAAAAATTCAGGGCTGGGTGCCGTTTCTGGTGCCGCAGATACTTACTGGAGCAAGAATAAGGGACGTTCCACAGAAGGTAAGATGGTAAAGATCACCACCGTACTTGGCGCTTTGTTTATCATCCTTTCCCTCGTACTCTGTGCGAACATGTAGATTTCATACCGCAAAATTGAGCCAGATAAACAGTAACCTCTGAAGAGTCTTTGTAAGGAAAGCTTCAGAGGTTTTCTTTAGTGTTTCCTTCTGGCTGGATGACAGCCAGAAACTGAGAAAGAGAGGAAAAAATGGACAGAAAACAAATGGTATATCATTTCATATGTGAAGAGGATTATAAACCGTTAAAAGGTAAAGAAATGGCACTGCTTTTCTGTGTGCCCAAAAAAGAGAGAAAGCAGTTTCATGATATATTGGACGAATTGGTGGCTGAGGGTAAGGTAATATTGGATAAAACGGGAAGATACCGGCTGCCGGAGGAAAATGTGAATACAGGAGTCTTTATGGCTACCAGCCGGGGATTTGGCTTTGTGCGGGTGGAGGAAAGGGAAGGAGATATCTTTATACCGGAACCTTATGTTTCCAATGCCTATGATGGGGACATCGTTATGGTGCAGATTTTCCGGGAGGGGGATGGGAAAAGGCGCTGTGAGGGAAAGATCATAAAGGTGATCGAGCGGAAAAATGTGACAGTGGTGGGGACATTTACGAGGAATAACCAGTTTGGATTTGTGGTGGTGGACCGGGAAAAGTTTACCAGTGACGTCTATATCCCCAAGGGAAAGACGATGGATGCGGTCACCGGGCATAAGGTTGTCGTGGAGATCGAGGATTTTGGGGACGGTGTAAAAAATCCAGAAGGAAAGATTATAGAAATTCTGGGGCACAGCAACGATCCCGGAGTGGACATCCTGTCCATCATAAGAGGATTTGGACTGCCGGAGGAATTTCCGGAGGATGTGATGCGCCAGACAGCACAGGTTCCTTCTGAGGTGACCAGTGAAGACATTGCAGGAAGGATGGACCTCCGTGGCTGCCAGACTGTGACAATTGACGGAGAGGATGCCAAAGATCTCGACGATGCTATTACATTGACCAAAAGAGAAGATGGAGGTTTTGAGCTGGGGGTGCATATTGCAGATGTGACGAATTATGTCACCGAGGGATCGGCGCTGGACAAGGAAGCATTGAAGCGTGGGACCAGTGTGTACCTGACTGACCGTGTGATCCCCATGCTGCCCCATAAGCTGTCAAATGGAATCTGTTCCTTAAATGAAGGTGTGGACAGGCTGGCTCTGAGTTGTATCATTTCCTATAATAAAGAGGGGAAGATCCTGGATTCCCGTATCGGGGAGTCGGTGATCTGTGTGGACCGGAGGATGAGTTACACAGAGGTAAATGCCATTGTTACACTGCAGGATGAGAGCGCGCGGGAAAAATTCCGGGAACTGGTGCCGATGTTTGAGACTATGAAAGAACTGGCGGGTATTCTGCGTAAGAACCGTAAAAAGCAGGGATCGATTGATTTCGATTTTCCAGAGTGCAAAATCGTAGTAGATAGGCAGGGAAAACCACTGGATATCGTTCCCTATGACCGGAACACAGCTACCCGGATCATCGAGGAATTTATGCTGGCGGCAAACAAAGTAGTGGCAGAGGATTTTTTCTGGCAGGAGATTCCTTTTGTATACCGTACCCACGAGTATCCGGATCTGGAGAAGATCAAGGAGCTGGCGGCGCTGGCAAGAAGTTTTTCCTATACGCTGAAGGTAGGAAATGAAGAGGTTCATCCGAGGGAGATCCAGAAGCTGATCGAGAGCATCGAGGGCACAGAGGAAGAGACATTTTTGAGCCGGATTACCCTGAGGGCGATGAAGCGGGCTAGGTATTCCACCGAAAATGATGGACATTTTGGTCTTGCTACCAAATATTACTGCCACTTTACATCGCCAATACGAAGATATCCGGACCTGCAGATCCATCGGATCATAAAAGAAACCCTTCGTGGAGGCATGAGCTCACGGCGCCATCAGCACTACGAGGACATCCTTCCCGGCGTGGCAAAGGCCAGCAGTGATCTGGAACGCCGGGCGGATGAAGCGGAGCGGGAAGTGGACAAGCTGAAAAAGACGGAATATATGAAAGACCGGATCGGAGAGATCTTTGAAGGTGTGATCAGCGGCGTGACCTCCTGGGGCATTTATGTGGAACTTCCCAATACCGTAGAGGGCATGATCCGTCTTGCAGATCTGGAAGATGATAACTATGAATATGACAGTGAGAATTACAGGGTGACAGGAAAATACAGTGGCAGAGAACTCAGGCTGGGACAGAAGATAAAGGTGCAGGCAGCGCATGCCGACACCTTTACCAGGACAATAGATTTTGTGATTCCGAAGGAGGTATAGGAAAATGGGGAAGGATACCGTAAAATTGATCGCCAACAACAAAAAGGCATGGCATGATTATTTTATAGAGGATAAATATGAGGCAGGGATTGAGCTTCACGGCACAGAGGTAAAATCCATACGGATGGGTCACTGCAGTATTAAGGAGGCATTTATCCGTGTGGAAAAGGGCGAGGTTTTTGTATATGGCATGCATGTCAGTCCATATGAGAAGGGAAACATTTTTAATAAAGACCCTCTGAGACCGAGAAAACTTCTGCTTCACCGCAGTGAGATCCGTAAGCTGATCGGAAAGATGGCACAGAAAGGATATACACTTGTTCCTCTGCAGGTGTATTTTAAAGGAAGCTTGATCAAGGTGGAGATCGCTCTGGCAAAGGGTAAAAAACTTTATGACAAGCGGGAGGACATCGCCAAGAAGGATCAGAAGCGGGCGGCAGAAAGAGAATTCAAAATAAAAAACATATAGTGTAGCTCGATGGCGCAAATTTGAACCCTGTTTCATAAAATAAAAATATTTGTAACAGAATTGTAATAAAATTAACAAAATTGCATATACTCTATAATAAGTGAGGTAGAGTATATGAAAAGAATTAAAGTTTTTGTAATGATATTGTACATTATGTTTGTGGTTGAAATCCTTGGTGCCTGGAGCAACACTCCTAAAGCTAAGGAGACGGCGGCTTTTACGGTAGCGGTCAAGCCACAGATGATCGTGGAAGAAAATGAGGCGGCGGCAGCGGAACTGGCAGCACGTGTCGAGTATGCCAATATAAAAGCGCAGGAAAGGATAAAAAGAAACGAGTATTACTCAAGTATAAATGAGGAAGAAGAAAAAGAACGGGAGTACAGACTGGAAAAGGAGCGTCAGAGAAAAGAGCGCATCCGTGAAAAGAAGCGGGAAGAGCGACGGATCCTGGAGAGGATCGTGGAGGCAGAGGCGGGAGATCAGGACCTGAAAGGACGGATCCTGGTGGCAAATGTCATCATGAACCGCGTCAGATCCAAACACTTTCCTGATACGATAAAAGCCGTCGTATTTGCCCATCGGCAGTTCTCGCCGATCCAAAATGGCAGATACTACAGGGTAACTGTATCCCAAAAGACGAAAAAAGCAGTAAAAAAAGCATTGGAAGGCAAGGACTATTCAGATGGAGCACTGTATTTTATGTGCCGCAGCGCTTCCAGTCCATCCAACGTAGCCTGGTTTGACCGGGCCTTGAAAAAAATCAAGACCTACGGCTGCCATGAATTTTTCCGGTAACTGTCAAGCCATGCACAAAAAGAAAAGAACGCCCTGGCAAGCTTGCTTGCAACAGGGCGTTCTTTTCTTTTTGTATACGGCGATCAGCCGAAGCGAGATGAAGGAAACGAAGTTTCCGAAATCGAGCTTGCATGGCATGGCAGTTGTAGAGCGTAGTTTTTTAGTGTAATGTATACGGCGATCAGCCGAAGCGAGATGAAGGAAACGAAGTTTCCGAAATCGAGCTTGCATGGCATGGCAGTTGATCAGCGGAAGAAAATTCATCCTACAACTCAATAAAAAAATTTAAGAATAACGCTATTTCGTTGGAGAAAGTGTCGTTTGTCGCAAGTTTGTGTCGTTGGAGACATTTTGAGTAAATTAGGGGATTTATGTGTTATAATAGGGAAGTAGTGTTGAGCTACATTGGAAGTGAGGTGAAAGAATGCGGATTATTTATGGTTGCAGAGAAAAAATTGTGTGCTGCGTTCTTTTCATAAGGTAGTCATTGATGGATGATATACTGAAAAGAACGCAGGAAAAAAGAGTTTAGTTAATGAAAACAGTTGCGTGCAAGCAAAATAAAAAAATAAAGGAGAGATACATAATGAAAATAAAAAATTAAGATTTTTATGTCTGGCAATAATTTTAGCTATGTTAAGTGGTATATTTGGAAATTCAAATTCAATAGTATTATTTGCGGCTGAAGATACATTTGATGATGAATTATTTTACGAAGATGAAGATTCAGATTACGATTTGGATATAGAAGATGATGATGAAGACGAATACGAGAGTGAGGGGTTTGTGGAGGACGATGAAGCTGGAGAGGAGGAAGAAATAACAGACGATGAGCTGGAAGATGCCCTTGATGTTTTGGATCCCAAAGAGGTAGGAGTTACATATAACATTACTTCAAGGTGGAGTGGACATTGTAATGTAGATGTAGTACTTTCCAATTTGACGGAAGAAACTATTGAAAATTGGGAAATTGAATTTCCCTTTGAAGGCAGTGTGGAAAATATCTGGAATGCCAAGGTTACAAAAACGGAAGAAGGATCTGTTAATATTAAAAATGCAGATTGGAATCAGGATATTGAAGTTGGAAAGACCGTTTCATTTGGTATGACAGTTGCTTGTCCGGATGAAAACCATATCGCGTTCCCAAAAGAATGTAGTACGATCAAGGAATATGTAGAAGTTTTGAGCGAGTATGATATGGATTTGCAGGTGTATAGTAAATGGGACAACAAAGTAAATGGCCAAATCACTATCGACAATCTTGAAAAAGTAAGAATTGAAGATTGGAAAATTGATCTTGAGACAAATCTTACCTTTATATCAGTGTGGAATGCCAAAATCAAAAGGAGAAGAGAAAGTGGATATACTCTTGATAATATGGGTTACAATGCCAATATAGAGGCAGGTGGATCCGTGTCCTTTACTTTTATTGCGGAATATCCGGAAGGTGAAGAACCTAATGTATCCGAATATTATTTATATGAAATGGGAGATGTTGTTGATATTGAAGAACAGATTCAGAGTCAGTTAGAAGATCCAGAAGAAGATGTTGAGTACATCGATGAAAATGATTTTGAGGGTGAAGAACTGGAAGCTTTTAATGTGGTAAAGTCATACTATGCCAGGAAAATATCGCTTTCTTCCAAGGCAGCAGCGAAAAATAAAAACTCCAAACCTAAAAATCCATATGCTAACCCTAAGAATTGGGCTGGAAAAGTAACATTGAAAGAAAAAAATCATAAATATAATGTGAGTTGTAACACCCACCCCAATCTTGCAATTCAAGGATTTCACATTTATAATGATGATCTTTATATTGCACAGCGAAGCGGTACTACCTTGTATATTAACAAGTGTGTGAAAAATGGCAATGAATTTGTGGCAGAAAAGATTGAATATGATGACAATGGTCAGCTTACGAGTGGAGATGAAATGTGCCTTGAGGGATTTGCCCATGGTCAGACAATAGAATTCTTTACAGACACCACAGATGAAAATAAAGTAAAACTACTGATAGGTGGAAATATAAGAAAAGATTTTGAACGGTCTCTGGCTATTGTGGAATATCGTAAAGGTGAGACAATAAATTTTAAAAAGGATAATTTCAAACGTTTGACTAAGCTGGCGTATGCAAATCAGAAAAGGAAATATTTTGGTTATGCAGGCAGGATAGATGCCTCCCTGTCGCCAGATAAGAAAACGTTGTGTATCTGGTTTGCTACTGACAAAAATAAAAAAGAAAATGATTCATTGAAGATAGGAAAAATTCAGATTGCATGTTATAATTTTAACGCTATACTGAAAAAACTGGGATCTGATCCTTCGTTATCTTTCCAGAACATACCAAAATCTTATTGTTATTCAAGCTGTGAGCAAAATGAGAAGAAACAATTTATCAGACCGAAAGGATCAAATCAGGGTATTGCTGTATCCAATCGTTATGCCGTTACGAGTAATGGAAAGAAAGTAAAAAAACATAAGGTGTATTTAAGTTCTGGTGCTCAACAGTCGGATAAACCACTGTATATCAGTATGATGACGCTCACAAGAAGGAGTGAAAAAACATTAACTAGCAATGGGATTTATCATACAAGATTGAAATTGAAATGCAAGAAGATTGCCAAAGGTATAAATAAAAACGTAAAGAAATGGGAAATTGAAAAGATTCGGCTGACAAAGAAAAATAAATTAAATTTCATCATTACTCCTGCTCCTAATGATAAAAATAGTACTATATCTAAGGAACGACAATACATATTTAGCATACCAGCAAGTAAAATGAATTCGCAACGGGGGAAAACAAAATGAAAAAGAAAACATTCTGCTGGATTTTTGTGTGCCTGCTGACCATAGTGATGTACCTTTCATCTGGTCATGTCCATGCTGATTCCATTACAACACAGGGCAAGTGTGGAGATAACGCTGTTTATACCGTTGATGCTGAGGGTGTCATGAGGATATCCGGAAATGGGAAAGTACATAAATTTATAGCGGATGCTGTGGTAAAGAGAATCATTGTGGAAGATGGAATTGAAGAAATTGGCCAGGAAGGTCTGGCTGGTTTTGGGGAAGTGACGGAGATCCAGCTTCCGGCCTCTGTAAAAAAAGTAGGCGAATGGGCTTTCAGGGCATGTAAAAACCTGAATAAAATTGTCTTTTCAGAAGGGCTGGAGGAGATGGGAAAAGAAGTGTTTTTTGAAGATACTGCACTAAAGGAAGTTGAACTGCCGGATACCTTAACGAAGATTGGTCCCCAGTTGTTCAATTATTGTGAAAACCTTAAAAAAGTAAAGCTGCCTAAAAACCTAAAGGAAATTCCATGGGGTATTTTTGCAAATTGCCAGAGTCTGGAAGTAATAATCTGGCCGGAAAATTGTAAAAAAATAGGAGCTAATATATTTTTTGAAGCAAACAGGATCACATCCTTCACTGTGCCGGATTCCGTGGAATACTTAGAGGAACATATGCTGAGTGGTGCAGATAATCTTAAAACCCTGGTCGTGGGAAAGGGAGTTACAAAAGTAAATAAATCATTTGCTTCAAAAGCCATGTCCCTCCGGAAAATTGTTAATCATTCCAATATAACGATACCGCTGCCTTTTGAAAAAGACAGGAGGCGCTGGTTTGTGAACGGAAAGAAAGTTACAAAATTGAAACCGGGGAAAACGGCGGTCATGCATGGAAAAAAATATAAGGTTACATATGACCTTGGGGGAGGGAAAGCAGTGTCCAAACTTCCTAAAACCCATACCTATGCACAGGATACGGTATTGCCTAAGGTAAAGAAAAAAGGGTATACCTTTTTGGGCTGGAGGACAGACGGAGCAAAAGATGGGGACAACACGACTGACAGGATTTCTAAAAGGCTTTATGGGAAAATTTCTGCCAGGGCAATACTAAAAAAGTGTAAGATAAGTTCTAAAAATGGAAGGATCCATGTTCTGGTTAAGGATCGTTTCTATGGGACGAAAAAGTACAATAAAAATAGTGATATTTTTTATTACAGATACGCCGACAATAAGGAAATGAAGGATGCCAAAATGGTTCTGTTCACGGCGCCATATGGAAAAGGTCTTTCGCAAAAACTTAGTAAGGGAACCTATTATGTCGAATTGGCACAGGCATTTGCGTATCAGGTAAATGACTACGAATACGATTATGAAGAGTATAAGCATCCGACGGGAGGATGGATCGGTAAATGGAAGGTAGTCATTAAATAAATAATGATTCACTGTAAATTAACCTGCTATATTATTTTAGAAAAGAAAGTTAAGATATGAAAAACCAATTTCTATTTGTAATAAACGACATACGAAAAAACAAGATTTATTTTTCGTGGAATATTATACAGATCAGCATTGTCTGTGTGTTGCTTTCTATTATTCTTCAAAGTGCTTTTGAATATACAGATGTAAAAGACAAGTTTGATAAAATTACGGAGCAGTCAGAGATTTATATGTTTCGGGATGAAACAACAGATGAAAAGTTCGAGGAGTTATTGAATGATGAAAACAAACGTCATCAATTAGCCGAATTATATGATTCTGTTCAGAATAGAGTGGAAGCTTCCCATGGAAATATTTTAAGTTTTACAGCAAACTCAAATAAGAGATTTTATATGTCAGAGGAATTAGCAAAAGATGTCGCGCAGATATGGAAAGTTCCGGAGGAAAATGAGGACTCTCTGGATATGATATCGGTATCAGAAAACTTTTTTCAGATATTTCAGTTAAAACCAGAGGGGGATCTGGATCAATTTAAAAAGAAATCAGAAGGAAAGATTCCTGTTGTCCTTGGCAGCAGCTTTCAGAAAATCTACCAATTACATGATATTATCTATGATTCAAATCATCAGGCATATGAGATAGAGGGTTTTCTGGAGGAGGGATCTTATTATATTGCGCCAGGGGAAAGAAGGGAGCCTGTTTATCTGGATCAAGTGATCCTGAAATTATCTGAGATTGACCCAGAGGATTCTGTTGATCTGCTGGATTATTTTGTTACGACCTACTACATCATAAAAGACAACGATTTTATGGAAAATGTGGTTGAGCAATCAAGAGACAAGGATCTGATGGATCTTAGTATTAATAATTTTTCATTCCAGATGGATGCCATTACTGGGGATATAAAAGATGAAATGATCCTGAATGGCAGTATAATGGTAATTCTATTTATATTTTGTCTTATTGCAATGACAGGCAATGTTCTTCAATTTATCTCTGATGCGAAAAGAGAATTTGCTGTCCATATGATGTGCGGGGCAGACAAAGGAGCTATTATTTTCCGGATCATAATGCAGATGTGGTGCATATATATATCATCTGCTGTTTTTGTGATTCTGATAAAAAAAGCATCCCCAACGGCTTTTATGTCCTTGTCTTTTTCAGGGGCATATATTCTATTGTTGTGTCTGCTTCCCATATGTATATTAAAACGGCAGACAATACAGACATTATATAAAAAAAGTTATGAATAAATTGAAAACAAGTGAAAGATAGAAAGGTAGAGCAATGAGACAATTTTTTTATAAATCCGGATTAATCGTTGTGATTCTGACTATGGTATCTGTATTGTTCAGTTTATGTGGAATCGCAGTAGTAAGACAAAAAAATATTTATAAGCCAATACCAGGGATGTCATCGGACTATGTTATCCTATATCCTAAGAGTGGACAGCCTTCTGATTGCAGATATTATTCTGGGATTTTAAGAGAGATCGGTGAATATCAGGTTAAAGGAATAAAGCTGCAGGGCGGGTGCGCCGTTGATCTGGGGAAATCAGAAAATAATGACATAAGGCTGCTGCGGGGAAGAGTTTTCTCGGCAGAAGAGTATGCCTCTGGAACAAACGTAGTTTTAGTGCGGGAAGATATGCTGAAGCTGTGCCGTCAGGAGAATAACCAGACATGGTTTCACATTTATAATGCGGATTTTCTGGTAGTGGGGGTATATTCCAAAGGAAATATAAATGACAGAAGATCAAATAAATATCTGGTGAATTTATATGCAGAGGGGATCATGGATCAGGTAGAAGGAAGTTATGGGTTCTGTGACAATGGGACGGAAAGTATCGCTGCTTTTTATACAGTATCTGAAAATGATAAAATGATCTATAATAAGGCAGAAAATGAAACAGCTAAATTAAACCAGAACATGCAGAGCAGTATAAACGGGGCGATAGTGATGTATCTATCTGTCAGCTTTGTTGTCCTGCTAAATATATTTTCAGCTATTTATATCTGGCTGCGGGGAAGACGCAAAGAAATTGTTCTTCGCAAATTGGCCGGGGCGGAAACCTGGCAGATCTTTTGGTGGATTGTCAGGGAATTTATGATATTTGTGTTAGGAACTTTTGCCCTGGGAACGACGGTTATAAAGCTGTTTCTAGTCTTTCTTGGGCGTTGGGAATTTTCAGCCTCCATGATTGCCATATTTGGTACAGAAATGGAGTGGATGGGAATTCTGTTAGCATTGATAACAATTCTTTTCATCGGTTTTGCGATCATAAGTGTTGTTGTAGGAAAATATTTACGCAAAGAGATTATTCAATTAGTAAGGCAGGAATAGAAAGAGAGAGGTACGGAGTATGTTGCTAAGATTAGAAGATATATCCAAGGTATACCGGAATAATGGAATACAGGTAGAGGCGCTGAAACATGTGGACCTGGAAATAGATGAGGGGGAGAGTGTTGCCATAATGGGGGCCTCCGGCTCAGGAAAGTCTACCCTGCTGAATGTAATGGGCTGTATGGATAAAGCAACAGGAGGAGAATATTACATAAATGATATAAATATCCGTAATTATTCTGACAAAAAAATGGCAGGTTTGAGGAATGAGGTTTTCGGCTTTGTTATGCAGGATTTTGGACTGATTGAACGATGTACGGTGGAAAAGAATGTAATGCTGCCGTTATATTATTCCAAAAAGCATAAAAAAGAAAAGAAAAAAAGAGTAGAAGAAATGCTGGACAAAGTGGGGCTTTTGGAGAAAAAACAGCAGCTGGCGATGCGGCTCTCCGGAGGTCAGAGGCAGAGGGTGGCGATCGCAAGGGCGTTAGTAAATGACGCCAGCATTTTATTGTGCGATGAGCCGACAGGAGCCCTGGATCAAAAAACGGGAAAAGAGATCATTGATATTTTTTCCGACATCAATCGTCAGGGGAAGACTGTTATTCTTGTGACACATGACCCAAATGTGGCAAAAAGCTGTCACCGGGTTTTAACTATATCGGATGGAGAGATTGTTACAGAACACATGGAACAATAGAATGCAAGAAGCTTTTCTTATCCCGCTATTGTAAAAAGGAGAAAAAAATGTTAAAATAAAAATCCTAATATGCGTTATTCAGTGAAAAGGATAGAAAGGACTGGTATTTGTTATGAGTATCATGTATAAAAGTACAAGAAGCAATGGAGATAAAGTGACAGCTTCCCAGGCGATCTTAAAAGGTCTGGCGGATGATGGCGGACTGTTTGTGCCGGATGGGATCCCGGAGCTGGAGACAGGTCTGGAAACCCTGGCGGATCTTTCCTATAAGGAGACAGCCTATGAAGTCATGAAACTGTTTTTATCCGATTTTACAAAAGAAGAGCTGATGTATTGTATTGATGGTGCTTATGACGATAAATTTGATACAGAGCAGATCGCTCCCCTGGTGAAAAAAGACGGTGCTTATTATCTGGAGCTTTTTCATGGAAAAACCATTGCCTTCAAGGATATGGCGCTCTCCATTCTGCCATATCTGATGACGACTTCGGCGAAGAAAAATGGAGTAAAAAATGAGATTGTCATTCTGACAGCTACCTCCGGAGATACCGGAAAGGCAGCGCTGGCAGGATTTGCGGATGTGCCGGGTACGAGCATCATTGTATTTTATCCGAAAAATGGCGTCAGCCCGATCCAGGAGAGGCAGATGCTGACACAGGCGGGAGAAAATACTCATGTGGTAGGCATCCTGGGAAATTTTGATGACGCCCAGACTGGCGTAAAGAAAATGTTTGGTTCCAAAGAACTGGCGGCGCAGATGAATGAAGCGGGATACCAGTTTTCATCGGCAAACTCCATCAATATCGGCCGTCTCGTTCCCCAGATCGTTTATTATGTGTACGCATATGGACAGCTGTTAAAGCAGGGAGAGATTTCCTGCGGTGAGAAGATCAATGTGGTGGTTCCTACGGGGAACTTTGGAAATATACTGGCGGCATATTATGCCAAAAATATGGGCATTCCCATCAATACACTGTATTGTGCGTCCAATGAAAATAAAGTATTATTTGACTTTTTCAATACTGGAAAATACGATAGAAAAAGAGAGTTTATCCTTACGACGTCTCCTTCCATGGATATTCTTATTTCCAGCAACTTAGAGAGGCTTATCTACCGCATAGCCGGTGAGGATGCCGCAAAGACGAAGGAGCTTATGGAGGCTCTGGCCAGTGACGGAGAGTACAGCATCACACCTGAGATGCGGGAAAAATTAGAAGACTTTACAGGTGGTTATGCTTCCGAAGAAGAGACCCATGCCGCTATCAAACGGCTGTACGATAAGACTGGGTATATTATGGATACCCATACTGCGGTGGCAAGCGAGGTATATTATAAGAAGGCGGCGCAGACAGGGATTAAGACTGTGATCGCTTCTACAGCGAGTCCATATAAATTTACGAGAAGCGTCATGAATGCCATTGACAGTAAGTATGACAGTCTGTCGGACTTTGAACTGGTGGACCAGCTGAAAGAAATCTCCGGTGTGGCTGTGCCTAAGGCTATTGAGGAAATCCGTTTTGCTAATATCCTTCATGATACCATCTGTGACAGATCAGAGATGGAGCAGACCGTAAAGAATATACTTGGAATTTAAGCTGACGCAGGTCAGGCTGGATCGGAAGGGAAAAGCGAATGAATTTCAGACCATGTATCGATATTCATAACGGCAGGGTGAAGCAGATTGTCGGTGGAAGCCTGAGAGACACCGGGGATCAGGCGGATGAAAACTTTGTATCCCGGCTGTCTGCGGCGGATTATGCCAGATTGTACAGGGAGAAGGGGCTTTCAGGCGGTCATGTTGTCCTTCTCAACCCAGTGGGGAGCGAATACTATGAGGAAGACGTCAGTCAGGCGGAATCCGCCCTTAGGGAATATCCTGGCGGACTGCAGGTGGGGGGCGGTATCACCTGCGACAATGCCAGACATTTTCTGGAGGCAGGAGCCAGCCATGTGATCGTCACTTCCTATGTGTTTTCAGGTGGGGAGATCCATTTTGAGAGACTGGAAAATCTTTTATATCTGGTGGGAAAAGAACATCTGGTTCTGGATCTGAGTTGTCGGAAAAAGGATGGGATTTACTATATTGTTACGGATCGGTGGCAGAATTTTACAAAACAGCCGCTGGATGAGGCGCTTATGAGCCGGCTCTGTGGATATTGTGATGAATTTCTTGTTCACGGCGTCAATGTAGAGGGAACCGGTGGCGGGATTGACCGGGGACTGGTGGAAATTCTTGCCCGGAATACAGAGATTCCTATTACTTATGCCGGCGGCATCGGCAAGATGGAGGATCTGGAACTGCTGGAAGAGATATCTCAGGGGCGGATGGATTTTACCGTGGGAAGTGCCCTGGATCTTTTTGGTGGAACGTTAAAATTTGATGAAATTATTACAAAGTATAACAAATTATAAAGAAAAAATATAGTAGAAAAAACAACGAAAATAGGCTGTTTCCTTGAGGGACAGTCTATTATTTTTGTAAAAGGGGTTGATTTTTTTAAAATCCATGATATAATATGTTACATATTTGTTACAAAATGTAGCGGATAATATTACGTAATCTGTTTGAATATTAAGAAAAAAATCAGACGATTACAAAAAAGCAGGAGATACTCATGAATTCAAAAAAAGCATTCAAGATTATTATACCATTTGTTTTTGCAGTTGCATTAAGCGTATTGCTTATGGGGACAACGGCAGAGGCAGCGAAGAAACCTTATACGGACAAAGATTTAAAGTATATGGCAGCGATCATTTACTGTGAGGCGGGCAACCAGTCTTACGCAGGAAAAGTAGCAGTGGGATGTGTGGTTATGAACCGGGTAAAATCTTCAAGGTTCCCCAATACGGTGTTGCGGGTGATCAAGCAGAAGGGACAGTTCAGTCCAGTGCGTCAGGGTAAGTTTTCCAGAGAGGTCCGTAACGTAAATAGAGGAAAATACTCTTATGGTGCAAGAAGAAGCTGCATGAAGGCAGCACAGGAAGTACTGGAAGGTCAGAGAAGCGTGACCTATAAAGGAAGAAAACTCAGCATGAGAAGATATCATTTCTTCAGTGGAAGATTATCCCGTCCGAAACTTAGGATCGGGGGCCATCAGTTCAAATAATAAGGGAATACATTAGATAAGGAAAAAGGCAGCCGTCTTTGCACAAGTTCGCTTGCAGGCAAAGGCAGCTGCCTTTATAATAGTGACTGAGTAGCAGTATTGTGATAAAATAAGTTCTGACGAATTTATTAGCAAGTTGTTTCACAACATTGGATGCACAAAAAACACGCGCAGAAAGGAGGAGTCTTTATGGGTAAAAAAATGATTGGGATCATATCTGTGGCATTGGTGATTCTGCTTTTGGCAGCAGGCATCCTGATAGGTGCAAAAATATTTTCCATTACTCCTTTTCTGGCGAAGGGCTACGAGATGCAGGGGGTGGATGTCTCCCATTACCAGGGGGAGATTGACTGGAGCAGAATAGAGGAGCAGGGAATACAGTTTGCCTATATAAAAGCAACAGAGGGAAGCCATTCTGTGGATGCGGCATTCCAGCAGAACTGGCATGAGATATCCCGGACAGGTTTGTATGCGGGTGCCTATCATTTTTTCAGTTTTGACAGTGCGGGAGAGGATCAGGCATACCATTTTATCAATACCGTAGGAGAGCTGCAGGGAAAATTGATCCCGGCTGTTGATGTAGAATATTATGGTGACAAGGAGAAAAATCCTCCAGATAAAGAAAGTCTGTGCAGGGAACTGCAGGCGATGCTGGATAAGCTTGAGAAACAATATGGTGTGAAGCCAGCCATATATACTACATATCCTGTGTATTATCGCTATTTAAATGAAGAGTTTGTAGAATATCCTCTATGGATAAGAAATGTGTATTTTTCTCCCAACATGGATATGAGGGGAAAATGGACCATGTGGCAGTATTCGGACACTGCAGAACTGGATGGATATGAAGGAGAGGAACTATTCATAGACCGGGACGTGTATTCCGGTACAGCTCAGGAGTGGAAAGAGAAAATGTGTCTTCCGATCCTTGATTTTACTGATTGAAATCTCCCTCCGTATGTGGTATCATATACAATATATGTGTATTAAGGAGGCTTTTTCAGCGATGGCAGAACAGAAAGAGGAAGAGATCATTTCTAAAAATTTTATTGAGCAGGAGATCGAAAAGGATCTGGAAGCAGGTAATTATAAAGATATTATGACAAGATTTCCGCCGGAGCCAAATGGATACTTACATATTGGACATGCCAAATCCATAATTTTAAATCAGGGGCTGGCAAAGAAATACGGAGGAACATTTAATCTGAGGTTTGATGATACAAATCCTCAGAAGGAAGAGGAAGAATTTGTACATTCTATTCTTGAAGATGTGAAGTGGATCTGTGGAGGAGAAACTCCCCCGGTATACTTCGCTTCGGATTATTTTGACAAAATGTTTGAGTGTGCCGTGAAGCTGATCAAGAAAGGAAAGGCCTATGTGTGCGACCTGACGCCGGATCAGATTCGGGAGTACCGCGGGACTTTGACAGAGCCGGGAAAGAACAGTCCTTACCGGGAGCGTTCTGTAGAGGAGAATCTGGATCTGTTCATGGGGATGAAAAACGGAGAGTACAGAGACGGAGAAAGGGTTCTCCGGGCGAAAATAGATATGTCATCGCCGAATATGAATATGCGTGATCCGATCCTTTACCGGGTGGCTCATGTCAGCCATCACAACACCGGGGATAAGTGGTGCATTTATCCAATGTATGACTTTGCACATCCCATCGAGGATGCAGTGGAGGGGATCAGCCATTCGATCTGTACGCTGGAATTTGAGGACCATAGATCACTTTATGACTGGGTGGTGCGGGAATGCGAGTTTGAGATACCGCCGAGGCAGATTGAGTTTGCGAAAATGTACCTGACCAATGTGATCACCGGGAAAAGATATATTAAAAAACTGGTGGAAGATGGCATCGTGGATGGCTGGGATGATCCCCGTCTGGTATCCATAACAGCACTGAGGCGCCGCGGATTTACAGCTTCTTCCATACGCAAGTTTATGGAGCTTGCCGGAGTGTCTAAGAGCAACAGTTCTGTTGATTATGCGATGCTGGAATACTGTATCCGTGAGGATCTGAAAATGACGCAGCCCCGGATGATGGCGGTTCTTGATCCGGTAAAACTTGTGATCACCAATTATCCAGAGGGACAGGTAGAATATCTGGATGTACCGAATAATCAGGAAAATCCAGAGATGGGTACGAGAAAGGTGCCTTTTGCCAGGGAACTTTACATCGAGAGAGAAGATTTTATGATCGAACCTCCGAGAAAATATTTCCGGCTGTTTCCGGGAAATGAAGTCCGGCTGATGAGTGCATATTTTGTAAAATGTGA
Organism: uncultured Eubacterium sp.; assembly: GCA_910585745.1. GTDB lineage: Bacteria > Bacillota > Clostridia > Lachnospirales > Lachnospiraceae > Eubacterium_F. The sequence goes on from CAJUFM010000018.1 coordinate 32,938, forward strand.
GGATTATGTCACAGATGAGAAGGGCAATGTGACTGAGGTGCATTGTACTTATGATCCTGAGACAAAGAGCGGTCTTGGCTTTACCGGAAGGAAGGTAAAGGGGACGATCCACTGGGTTGCTGCACCGACAGCGGGTACAGCGGAGATACGCCTGTATGAAAATCTTGTGGATGAAGAAAAGGGTGTTTATAATGAAGACGGATCAGTAAATATCAATCCGGATTCTTTAAAGGTTTTAGAGGAATGTTATGTGGAGCCGGCGTTGCTGGATGTGGAGCCGGGAGATAAATTCCAGTTTATGAGAAATGGCTATTTTAATGTGGACTCTAAGGATACGACAGCAGAACATAAGGTATTTAACCGAATTGTTTCGCTTAAGAGTTCTTACCGTCCCGGGAAATAGTTTGACGGTTATGTAATACAGATGAAATATAAACTATGCAAATATTGTGACAGGGCGCTGCCTGCACAGACATTGCGTATATAAAAATTGCAGCGCAGAAATGAGGGTAAGTATGAGTAATTTATTTGCTGGTCTGGAGAGTCTGGGACTTAATATCAAAAAAGACATTGATGTATATGAAGAGGAAAAAAAGGAGACAAATAGCGGTCAGGAACATGATAATAAGCCGAAGGAGATGGCAGAAGAGGATCTGCTCTTTGATAAATCTTATACCTGTCCGGTATGCGATTCTGAATTTAAGTGTAAGATGGTTCGTACAGGGAAGGCAAAGCTGGTGTCGGCGGATACGGATCTGCGTCCTAAGTATCAGGGGATCGATCCATTAAAGTACGATGCGATCCTGTGCCCCAAATGCGGGTATGCTTCTCTGAACCGGTATTTTAACTTTGTGATGTCTTCCCAGTCAAAATTGATCAAGGAACAGATTTCACAAAATTTTAAATATGAATCAGAGGAAGATAAGGTATACTCCTATGATGAGGCAATCATGAGATATAAAATGGCGCTATTGAACACGGTAGTAAAGAAGGGAAAGACCAGTGAGCGCGCTTATACCTGCCTGAAGCTGGCATGGCTGTTCCGTGGCAAGAGGGAAGAGGCGCTGAGAAATGGTGCGTCAAAAGAGGATGTGGCAGAGGATTTAAAAGAGGAGCTTCAGTTTTTGGAGAGCGCCCACGAGGGATTTGAGGCAGCATTTTCAAAGGAAGCCTTTCCGATGTGCGGCATGGATCAGTATACGGTGATGTACATGGTAGCAGAGCTTGCCAGACGTATCGGTAATAATGAAGAGGCGAAGCGCTGGGTGTCCAAGGTGCTGGTGGCAAGAGATGCCAACAAGCGTATTAAGGATAAAGCGCTTGCTCTGAAGGAATTGCTTCAGGACGTGGATGAATAATAAAAGGACGGAGAGTTTAGAACATGCTGATGGATATTTTGCTGGATGGATTGCTGGACAGTCTTAAATTGGTACCCTTTTTATTTCTGACGTATCTTACCATGGAATATCTGGAGCATAAGACCAGCACGAAGACCCGGGCTGTTGTCCGGAGAGCGGGAAAACTGGGACCACTGGTGGGCAGTATATCGGGGATATTTCCCCAATGCGGATTTTCAGCTGCAGCCTCCAATCTGTATGCAGGAGGTGTGATCACCCCAGGCACGTTGATTGCGGTCTTTTTATCCACCTCGGACGAGATGCTTCCAATCTTTATCTCGGAATTGGTATCTGTCCGGGTCATCGTAGTTGTCATCGGAATCAAGCTGGTGCTGGGGATGGTCACCGGATTTCTCGTAGATTTTATATTTCGTTTCCGTCCCTCACCTATCCGGTATAAAGAGATTCACAGTATGTGCGAGAGTGAACACTGTGGCTGTGATGAGGGGATTTTTCCCTCGGCGCTGAAGCATACGGTGAAGATTTTTCTTTTCGTATTTTTGTTCTCTATCCTGCTGGGATTTTTGATCGAACTGGGAGGAGAAGCCCGTCTGGCACAGTTTCTGGCAGGCTATCCGGTTTTGGGACCTCTTCTTGCGGGTATCGTAGGACTAGTCCCAAACTGTGCTTCATCAGTAGTGATCACGCAGATGTTTCTTGGAGGTATGATCAGCTTTGGTACGATGATATCAGGACTGTTGGTAGGTGCCGGCGTCGGGCTGCTTATTTTATTCCGGGTAAATAAAAGATGGAAAGAAAATCTTTCCATCCTATGTATACTGTATGTGTCCGGTGTAGTCTGGGGGACAGTGCTGGATATTATATGGAAACTTTATTTGTCATAGCCCGATGGAGCATCGCCGTGATAGATGCCATTGCATTTGACCATGGCGCGGGGCAGGGCATCCTTTGATGTCTTCCAGGGGGCGTCCACATTCCGGTAATCAAATTTATCGATAAACCAGGAGACTTCTTCTTCCATTCTTTTCAGATTGCTGAGGAAGACCTGGTCGAGATCCTTTGTAAAAGTGTCCAGAGTGTTTCCGTGGAGATATTTCGGAGCTGTCTCGTACAGCATTCCATAGTGCTCCAGGCAGAAGCCTCTGGATTTTTTGAATTTTTTCTGAAATGCCGGATCATTTTCATATAGGTAGAAGATCGTGGCGATATAGCGTTCATAGGTGTGGCGGATCCGGTCGCAGATGTAACAGGAGTGATGGACCATTTCCGTATAGTTGTATACAGGTGTTTCTTCTTTTTTAGAAAATAGTCCGCCGGAACTTTTTCTTCCCTTCTTTTGTAATAACTCAATGTTTTCTATCATATTCTTCATATGAGTATCCAGGACCAGAGCCAGTCCCAGGCGGTTTTCAAAGTCATACATCATCTGCATATGATGGGCACAGAAGCCGATCTTATCGGTGGTGAGGCGGATATCGTCCTCCATATAGCTTGGTCCCATGGCAAAGGCGACACCGTCGTCATCCAGGGATTTTTTTATGGCACATACAGGACATTCACAATCCTTGTCAAAAATATCGTTTACCGGAATGGTATAAAGCTGTTCTTTCATAACGACCTCTTTTCTTAATATTTAATCTGTAACTAATCATACCATACTTTATGAAAAAAAGCAAAAAAGTGAGAAAACAGGAGAAATATAAAGATATTATTATTTTGAGAGGAAAATAGTAAAAAATACCAGACACTTCGATTTGCAAAACAAAGGATAAGTGACTATTATTAGATTAATCGCTAGCACTCAACCAGAGAGAGTGCTAACAAGATGAATAGAATGATTGGAGGAAATAGAAATGAAATTAATACCTTTAGGTGACAGAGTTGTATTACAGCAGTTAGATGCAGAAGAGACGACGAAATCTGGTATTGTACTTCCGGGCCAGGCACAGGAAAAACCACAGCAGGCAGAAGTGATCGCAGTTGGTCCAGGCGGTATGGTAGATGGAAAAGAAGTAAAAATGGAAGTAAAGGTCGGAGATAAAGTTATTTATTCAAAATATGCAGGTACCGATGTGAAATTGGATGATCAGGAATATGTAGTTGTACGCCAGAACGATATCGTGGCAGTAGTAGAAGAGTAAAAAGACCATTTTCAATGAATAAATTAGTTTAGGAGGCATTTTATCATGGCAAAAGAAATCAAGTTTGGAGTAGAAGCCAGATCCGCACTGGAGACTGGAGTAAACAAATTGGCGGATACCGTGCGTGTAACACTGGGACCCAAAGGACGCAACGTTGTTCTAGATAAATCCTTTGGCGCACCATTGATCACCAATGATGGTGTTACCATTGCCAAAGAAATTGAGTTAGAAGATGCATTTGAGAATATGGGAGCCCAGCTGGTTAAGGAAGTAGCTACCAAGACAAATGATGTTGCTGGAGACGGTACAACGACTGCTACTGTTCTTGCCCAGGCGATGATCAATGAGGGGATGAAGAATCTGGCAGCAGGTGCTAATCCGATCATTCTCCGCAAAGGAATGAAGAAAGCCACAGATTGTGCAGTTGACGCTATCAAAGAGATGAGTGAGACTCTGCAGGGCAAAGAGCAGATTGCCAAAGTAGCAGCGATCTCTGCCGGGGATGACCAGGTAGGAGAGATGGTGGCAGACGCCATGGAGAAGGTTTCCAATGACGGTGTTATCACCATCGAAGAATCCAAGACCATGAAGACAGAGCTTGATCTGGTAGAAGGTATGCAGTTTGACCGCGGTTATCTTTCTGCTTATATGGCTACGGATATGGATAAAATGGAAGCAAACCTTGAGAATCCATATATTCTTATTACAGATAAGAAGATCTCTAACATTCAGGAGATTCTTCCGCTGCTGGAGCAGGTGGTACAGTCCAGCGCCAAACTTCTGATCATTGCAGAGGATGTTGAGGGCGAAGCGCTCAGCACTCTGGTACTGAATAAACTTCGTGGTACCTTCCAGGTTGTAGCAGTGAAAGCTCCAGGCTATGGCGACAGAAGAAAAGAAATGCTCAAAGATATTGCGATCCTGACCGGTGGTGAAGTGATCACAGAGGAGCTTGGTCTTGACCTCAAAGATACTACCATGGATCAGCTGGGACGTGCAAAATCCGTAAAAGTTCAGAAAGAAAATACCATTATTGTTGACGGTGAGGGAGATAAGGCAGAGATCGATGCCCGGGTATCCCAGATCCGCACTCAGATCGAAGAGACAACATCTGATTTTGATAGAGAGAAACTGCAGGAAAGACTTGCCAAACTGGCAGGCGGTGTTGCAGTGATCCGTGTGGGCGCAGCGACAGAGACCGAGATGCAGGAGGCTAAACTTCGTATGGAAGACGCTCTGGCTGCTACAAGAGCTGCTGTAGAAGAGGGAATTATCTCCGGTGGTGGATCAGCTTACATCCACGCTTCCAAGAAAGTAGAAAAACTGGCTTCTGATATGGAAGGCGACGAGAAGACCGGCGCTAACATCATCTTGAAAGCACTGGAATCCCCACTTCGCAGAATTGCAGAAAATGCAGGACTGGAAGGTTCTGTGATCATAGACAAAGTAAAAGCAGGGGAGCCGGGATTCGGATTCAACGCTTTAACAGAGCAGTATGTAAATATGGTGGAAAACGGAATTCTTGATCCTGCCAAGGTGACAAGAAGCGCACTGCAGAACGCTACCAGCGTAGCTTCTACACTGCTGACTACAGAGTCTGTAGTGGCAAACATTAAAGAAGACGCACCGGCTATGCCTGCTGGCGGAGCCCCAGGCATGGGCATGATGTAAGCCACCCGCAAGGAAACCAAGCGCCTGCCCTCTGGGCAGGCATTTGGTTTCACCGGGTGGCTTAGCGAAACGTGCAAAAGCGCGACAGCGCGAGCTGCACGAAGTGCAGGGCACGTAGAGCTAAAGGAGGCGAAACGTGTGGGAGCGCGAGCTGCACGAAGTGCAGGGCACGTAGAGCTAAAGGAGGCGAAACGTGTGGGAGCGCGAGCTGCACGAAGTGCAAATTACAAATAAGGAGAAGATACATGGAACAATTATATGCAGAGTCCAGCGTAAAACAGAAGACCACTGGGAAGGTGATCTTTCTGAAAGCCGTATTGGTCATCGGTGTGATTCTTTTATTTGCCATTGGATTTCTGAGTGGGATCTCCCTTCTTGTAGTACTGTCTATCGCAGCTATTATCGGATTGATCTGGTACTGGCCGAGATTTAAAGTGGAATGGGAATATGTATTTTGCGATGGACAGCTGGATTTTGACCAGATCCTGGGAGGCGAGAAAAGAAAAACCAAGCGGAGGATAGAGTTGGAGGATGCGGATGTGATTGTCCCCATGGATTCTCATCGTATGGACGGTTACAGGCATTTGCCAGTTATCGATTATTCCTCTCTCCGTCAGGAGGTAGTAAAATACGGAATTGTGATTCGGCTGGAGGGGAAAGAGGACAAGACAGTGCTGGTTTTTGAGCCGGGGAAGAAGATGCTGGATATGATTCAGTCAAAGTTTCCCGAGAAGACAGAAATTGCAAAATAGAAAAGAAGATTTAGAACCATTGTGAGAGGAAAAGCCTACAATGGTTCTTTTTTGCCCTATTGGATTAAGTGTCGTCCGTCCGCATGACAGCGTAAATTCGCGTTGTTTAATCATGATAAATGAATAGCAAAAAAATTTTGACATATTTTTACCCATTTTTTACCATGAAATGGACAAGATATGGGTATACTATATACCACATATGGTATGAGGTCAAGATTCAGCCTAAAAAGATGTAAGATATAAAAGAAGATGATTCACGTCGCGTGTCTTAAGGATGGGCGTGTCAGAATGGAGGTTAATATGGGGATCATGAAATTTATGCCGCCCGCACTTCGGGTAGAGTATATGGCAAGACGGGGAATCCCATTTACGAAAGGTTACGATGTCAAATTTGATAAAGACTATGAGATCAGATCCAAGGATTATATTCGTTATCAGTCGGTGAAGAAAAATAAATTTCGCATTGAAACCGATATAAAACAAGAAAAAGGAATGGCTGTAAGGACACAGGAAAGGGAGCAGGAGCTGATCGAGATATTTAAAAAGGAGCGGTTTTCCTTTGAAGAGCCGGGGATTTTTCTGGATCCATACGGACTTACCCCCCTCTGCGCCTATATATTCTTTTATACAGAGGAAGAATGCAGCGTTCGTTTTTGTGTAGAGGGAAAGACCAGGGAGGCTAGTATCACGGATCAAACCAGGGGACTCTGTAAGTGGCACCGGGTACCTGTTTACGGTTTGTATCCGGATATGGAAAATACAGTACTCCTGGAGCTGCTCAATAAAGACAGCCAGGTGGTGGGAGAAAATAGGATTCGTATCCAGACAAGACCGTTGCCTAAGTCCATGGAGGATCCAGTGCAGGTAGAAAAACGGACCGAAGCATCAGCGATGAAGCTGATCTTTGTGGCGGGGAAAAGTACAGTATACCCTTTTGCTTTTGACGAATATGGTGATGTGCGTTATATAATGACATTCCGGCCCAGGGGCTATGGTTATTTTCCGCTGGCGAACGGAAGATTCATCGTAATGGAGCGGCAGGCGCTGGTTCCCACCTATATGATCCCCCACTCCACACAGATGTATGAGATGGACTGGCTGGGAAGGGTGTACCGGACCTATTATGTTCCCAATGGAATTCACCATGATGTCTGCGAGATGACCCCCGGGGGTAATCTTCTGGTAGTGAGCAATTCCCAGTGCGGACATGTGGAAGACTGCATTGCGGAAGTAAACCGCCAGAATGGAAGGATAGAAAAGTTTCTGGATCTTCGAGAAGTACTAAAGACCGCTTACCGCGACCGGACCAACTGGATCCACATCAATTCCCTGGAATACGATCCGAAGACAGGGCATGTAGTTTTTTCAGCGAGGAATCTTCATAGTATCCTGTGTATTGACTGGAAGACGAATAAACTGCAGTGGATCCTTGGGGAGACGAATTTCTGGAACAAGACCCCCTGGGCTTACAAGCTGCTCAAAACGCCCAAGGGGATGCCCTGGCATTTTCAGCAGCATTCTGTAAAACGGATCCAGGGAGATCTGGATGGGAACCCGGATACATTCCATCTGATCCTTTTTGATAACCATTGGAATCTGAGACGGAAGATTCCGGCATATGACCAGGATGAGAAGTCCTATGTCACCATATATACCATCGATGAGCGAAGGGAAACAGCGAAGATTGAAAAGCGTTTTGGCGGGATAAAATCCAAGATCACCTCCAATGGTATTCTCAAAACGGAGGAGAGGCGGCTCTTTTACATGGGGGGATTTCTGGCATATCCGGAGGAAAATGAGGGATGGTGTGGAAGCATTAGTGAGTTTGACTATGATACGGAAAAAGAATTGAACCGATACCGGCTCCGCTATTATTTTTTCCGTGCTTTTGAAATGAAACCCAATATGACGGATCTGGCTTCAGCGATGGATCTGTATGAGGAGCCCTGTGTCGGTTATCTCCAGCCTTTTGAAGTGCTGAAAGAGGATATTAGGGTTCCAGAGAAAATGGTAGAAGAGGCTCCACTGGCTTGTCAGGAGGAGCGGGTGCGGCTTCAGATCGAGGACGGAAACCTCTGGGTTAAGTCCAGAGACCATCTGGTGAGCCGGGTATTTATGCTGGGAGATAAAAAAAGTTATGTAAAAGATTTTCGGGAACCAAAGCAGGAACAGGACCTGGCTGCTGAAATGGAATATTTTCTTTCGATTCCACTTTACAGTTTGGCTCTGGGAGAGTATACTATAGCAGTGGAGTTTAAAGGCGAACTCTATAATACAGGAAAAAAGATCAAAATTAAATAGCACGAGGAGAGCATAAGATGAAAAGAAAAGTACTGATAGCGGGAGCTGTGGCGGCACTGGGGATTGTGTTGGGAACGGCTGGCAATGCAGAAAATTCACAGGCTGCTGCAAAATATACCATTTCAAAATCGACAAAGCCTTATAACAGTTCATATCGAAGGCTGAAAAGCTATAATAGCAAGACGAAACATTATTATACCATTAAGTCTTACCTGGAGCGCCTTAAGAGCAAGGGGGGAGGTACTCTGGTTCTGAAAAAGGGAACTTACAAAGTGTGCTCTACGCTTGTAGTCCCGTCTAACGTAACGATCCAGCTGAAAAATGGAGCGAAGATCAAGAAAACTAATGTGACGGGAAGTTCGGCCCTGAAGCCGTCCAAAACACTCTTTAAGCTCAGCGATACCAAGGCAAAAAATTATAAAGGGACCAAAAAAGTAACCATCACCGGTAGTAAGAATGCCACCATTGATTTGGGGAAGGTACCGAATGCTATTGGAATTGATCTTAGCCATAATTATTATGTCACCGTCTCCGGAATCAAATTCCGTGGAAAAAAAGGCGGTACATATATTAATATCGCCGGAAGCAAGAGAGTCCGTGTTGAAAAATGTACCTTTGCCAATGGAGAAAAGAAATCTGGAGATAAATACAAAGCTGCATTGACGATCAATTCGGTTGGGGCAGTTCCATGTGAAAATGTAAAGGTTTTGTCCAATACCTTTACCGGACTGGAAAATGGAGTTGCTTCCACAAAATATAAAAAGGCTAAGTATTCCACTAAAATAGCCATCCAGAAAAATACCTTTACCGATATGGAAAGCTCTGCTGTCCAGGGTAAGATGTGGAATGCGCCGGTTATTTCTAATAACACGGTAAAACAAAAGGACAATACGATTTCAGCGGCTACGGCATTTAAGCTTTACAGCATGTCAGAACCCGCTATCACAGGAAATAAGATCAGTGGCTGCCGCTACCCGATCTCTTTTAACCGCTCTTCCAGCATTAACAATGTGGTTTCAGGGACAAAGATCGAGCAGATGAAAAACAATACCGTGAGCAACCTGGGACATTACTATGTATTGTACAAAAATGGATCAACTTCCAGACTGTTTTATTTCCAGACAAAAGAAGACAATAATTTCACCGTATCCCCAAGTTCCAAGCCTTACCGGGAACACTACGATGACCAGTCGGCATACACGGCAAATGGCGGCCAGACCAAGACATATTTTATGCTCCGTTCTTACATGGAGCAGCTGGAGTACGCAGGCGGCGGTACCATCACGCTGACAGCCGGAACCTATACCCTCAGCCATTCAGTATGTATTCCTTCCAATGTGACGGTAAATCTTTCCGACGGGGTAAAGGTGCAGAAAGTAAAAGCGGTAAATACCAACCTTGCTACCAACAAGACAATGTTTGAGATCGTTCCTCCATCCAAAGAAGGGGTAAAGGATTCTGTGGGCGGCTACAATGGTTCCCAGAACGTGACGATACAGGGAACGGGTTCAGCGGTGATCGACTGTGACAATGTAGTCAATGCTATGGCAGTGGTAATGGGACATGCCCGCAACGTAAATATCCGCAATATTGCATTTACCAATGAGTATGGTTCACATTTTATTGAGTTGAATTCATCCCAGAATGTCAATATTGAGAATTGTTCCTTTACGGATTTCCGGATCTATGATAACAAGAGCCATAAAGAGGCGATCAATATTGATACCACGGATTCTAATAACAACGGATTCAACTATGAGTGGTCCAACCATGACCGCACGGCATGCAACACGGTAAATATCAATAATTGTATTTTTACCAATATGGGCGTGGCAGTGGGAAGCCACACATACTCTGTAAATACAGCAAACCAGCAGGTTTATCATGAAAATGTAACGATCCAGAATTGTAAGACAAACCAGACATACAATGCGGCGATCCGTATCTGGAACTGGAGAAATGCAGTGATCAAGAACAATTCTTTCCTGGGAGTCCAGGGGCTGGAGGACAATAAAGGGTATAACTATACATGTATCCTTGTACGAGGCGCTGTGAATCCGACGATCACTGGCAATACATTCAGCAAGGGCGGAGTGAAGAAATATTATGCGGTTGTGATCCGTATGCAGTCATCTGCCGAGGTCGAGGCGGCTGTCAATGCCGGGTATGCAGATACGATCTGCGAGATTTCTCCTCAGAACCTTGAAGATTTGAAGAACAATACGGTTCTCGAGGGATGCCATAAGAAATACCGGATCATCAATGCAGACGGTTCTGCTACCGGAGATTATTTTAAAGACTCTTCTGCAGCAGAAGATGGAGATTCTTCTGTATCCGGGGACGGGCCAGACGGAGAATAAATGGGATCATTTAACAGGAATGTGGGGTTGCCAATTGACAATCCCACATTCCTACGTTATAATGAAACGATGTAGAATTAATTTCGATGTGCATGTCTTTTGAGGCTTTGTACAGGAATGGAGGAAATGGATAACATGGCTGAAGTGAAGAAAAATATTTTGACAGAGGAAGGGTTAAAGGCTCTGGAAGAGGAACTGCAGGATCTGAAGGTGAACCGTCGTAAAGAGGTGGCACAGAAGATCAAAGAGGCGAGGGAACAGGGAGACTTATCGGAGAATGCAGAATACGATGCAGCCAAGGAAGAGCAGCGGGATATAGAACTTCGTATTGAAGAGATTGATAAAATATTAAAAAATGCTGAGCTGGTTGTGGATGATGATATTGATTCCAGCGTCATCAATATCGGATGTACCGTAAAGATCAAGGATCTGGAATTTAAAGAAGATCTGGAATATAAAATTGTTGGTTCTACCGAAGCAAACAGCCTGAAAGGAAAAATTTCCAATGAGTCTCCGGTGGGAAAAGCTTTGATCGGAGCGAAAAAGGGACAGACAGTAGAGGTAGAAGCACCATCGGGCATATTGAAATATAAGATTCTGGAAATCACCAAGAGCTGATCATAGAATATAAACATACGAGACGGATACAGAAAAGGTAAACAAGAAGGAGAGAGAAAAGTGGCAGAAGATATCAATCAGTTGATGAAGGTCAGGAGAGAAAAACTGGCTGCATTACAGGAAGAGGGAAAAAATCCATTTGAGATTACAAAGTGTGAGGTGAGCCATCATTCCCAGGAGATCAAAGACCAGTATGATGAGCTTGAGGGAACAGAAGTCACAGTGGCAGGACGTCTTATGTCCAAGAGAGTTATGGGAAAGGCGTCATTCTGCAATGTACTTGATAGGGATGGTTCCATTCAGGGCTATGTGGCGAGAGACGAGGTTGGTGAAGACAGCTATAAGGCATTTAAAAAATTTGATATAGGCGACATCGTGCGGATGGAAGGAAAGGTATTTACTACAAAGATGGGAGAAATCTCCATTCATGTAACCGGAATTGAGCTTCTGAGCAAAAGCCTTCAGATCCTTCCAGAAAAATTCCACGGTTTGAAGGATACGGATATCCGCTATCGTCAGAGATATGTAGATCTTATCGTAAACCCAGAGGTCCGTGACACCTTTATCAAGCGTACCCGTATCATCAGTGAGATCCGTCGTTTTCTCGATGATCAGGGATTCCTGGAAGTGGAGACCCCGGTACTTGTGCCGATGGCTGGTGGAGCTGCAGCGAGACCTTTTGTGACCCATCACAACACGCTGGACGAGGATCTGAATCTTCGTATTTCCCTGGAACTGTATCTGAAACGGCTGATCGTGGGCGGACTTGAAAGAGTGTATGAGATTGGACGTGTATTTCGTAATGAAGGCTTGTCGATCCGCCACAATCCAGAATTTACCCTTCTGGAGTGTTATCAGGCATTTACGGATTATTATGGCATGATGGATCTGGCTGAAAACCTGTACCGTCAGGTCTGCCAGAATGTACTGGGTACTACGAAGATCAGTTATGACGGTGTGGAGATTGATTTTGCAAAACCATTTGAGCGCCTCACCATGGTAGAGGCTGTGAAAAAATTTGCGGGAGTGGATTTTGACGCCATTCAGGACGTGGAAGCAGCCAGACAGGCGGCAAAAGACCATCATATCGAGTATGAGGAGAGACATGGTAAGGGCGATATCCTGAACCTGTTCTTTGAAGAGTTCGTGGAGGAAAAACTGGACCAGCCGACCTTCATCATGGACCACCCGGTGGAGATCTCTCCCCTTGCGAAGAAAAAGAAAGACAATCCAGAATACACGGAGCGTTTCGAGCTCTTTATCACCAAGAGGGAAATGTGCAATGCCTTTTCCGAGCTGAACGATCCGATTGACCAGAAGGAACGTTTTATGAAGCAGGAAGAAATGTTTGCCGCAGGGGATGAGGAAGCCCATCATCTTGACGAAGATTTCATCTGTGCTCTGGAATATGGCATGCCGCCGACGGGAGGCATCGGGTTCGGCATCGACCGGCTGGTGATGCTGCTTACAGATTCTGCTGCGATCCGGGATGTGCTGCTGTTCCCGACAATGAAAACGCTTGGCAAAGAAAACCAGTAAAATCAAGGGTTTGCGGTACTTGAAC
>CAJUFM010000019.1 GCA_910585745.1 uncultured Eubacterium sp.
GCGGATTGGGAACTTTCATCCGTTAGCGACGTGCGCCGCAAGGCGCACTTCAAAAGAGCCCTGAATATAGTTATATTCAGGGCCCGTAAAAATCATATTTTATAAAATCCCGAACCATCTTCTTCCATCCAGACTATACTGTCGGCTTTGGAATTTCACCAAATCAGCGGCAGCGGCAATATATGCCGAACCGGTCGCGGGCTGTAACCGCCGGTGAGGAATTGCACCTCGCCCTGAAGATTGTTATAACTCGACATCGCTGTCAAGCTACCAGAACTTTATTATAACATGGTGGTTTTATTCTGTCAAATGACAACTGCCAGGCCGGCACAATTTACAGCGGGGAAAGTATACCTATCACCTATCGCGGATTATTTTGACGGATTACTGGTTTCATGGAGAACTCTGAACGCTTTTGTAAAGTTTAAGCATGTCATCACAATAGTCTCTGTCACATCCATAATACTGTTCGTCAATTATAATATCTTCAAGCAGCGTCAAATGATTTTTATCATTATTTTCATGATATATAACGATTGTAAAAACGAAACCATCTGATTCCGTTCTAAGCTTTTTCTTTAATTTCATTGCATCAAGTATGTCAGTAAACTTTTTAATATCTTCACTTGCCGTCAAAGTGACGCAATCATCATTTAACCATATTTCAACTTTAGTTATCGTATCAAAATCAATAATGTTCGCCACACGTATATTTCTATTCCTCCATACAAAAAAAGATATGCAAAAGACAATAATAATGACAATACATATGACAATACATAGCCAACTCAATTTTTTTTCATTTTCCATCCTCCACTGACATTTCTATAAAAATTGTTCTCCAGTATCTAATATCTTGAAACGGAATACGTCCATACCTATGTTTCATTAGAATTTGTCCAGAGTTTCGTACCCAAAAATAGTCTTCCCCTGATGCCCCTCCGGTTTTTTGTATCCATACACTACCTCCTGCAAATTAGCGTTGGTAACTGTCTCTTTTTTTGTTCCTGACGCATCCAGTAAGCTTGTCAACAGCTAGAGAAGCAGTAGGCTGAAAGTAAATATCCTTCATTACTTCCTGCCACTCTAATGAACAACCTTAAATTTACTATCCACTTATCACTTTTGAATATATTTCTGCAACTATGCTGTCAAAATCCTTCTCTTGCGTTATACTGCATTCATCAAGTATCTCTGAATAATCTTTTTCAATCCACCACCTCCGCATTGCCTCTTCCCCAAATTCCTGACAATTCGGTTTTGTCTTGTGCCGTTTTAGGGTTTCTTCAAATGGTAAATCAAAATAATAAGCATATACATTATCATTATATAGCTTTTTAGCCAATTCAAATAGTGAGTGATACCATTTGTCATTCATTATCCCCTCTAAAATTACAACCTCACTATGAACACTCCCATATTTTAATAATTCTTTCAATAACGGCAAAGCTTCCGTAGTTTCTCCATCTTTGACACAAAGCATATCTCTTCTAACTACATCTTGTGAAATAAGCATTGTATTTCTTCCAAAACGCTTTTGTAATTCTTTAGCTATAGTTGTTTTTCCGCTTCCAGAGTTCCCTCTAAGCACTATTAACTTTTTCATATTTATCTCCTTAGCGTTCTTTAATTTCTTCGTCAAATAATAAGTTGTTTATTTCAATTCATCGATATACTTTTGCATTCTCTCTGTTACCAATTCATTCTTACTCATAGTAATTAAATCTTCTCGATTGACCCATTTATATTCAATGGCGCCTCCAGACTACCCCACACACCCGATAATATCCGTAATCCCAGACAGCCCCTCTTCCTTCACATAGCGTTCCAGTCCGTCGATGATCTCGGTCGTGGCATAGGGGTTGAAAAAGTTTGCCGTCCCCACTGCCACCATCGTAGCTCCCGCCATAAGAAATTCCAGGGCATCCTCTGTGTTCTGGATCCCGCCCATGCCAAGTACTGGGATCTTCACCGCGTGCGCCACCTGGTACACCATACGCACCGCCACTGGCTTCACACAGGGACCAGACATTCCTGCGGTCTGATTGGCGATGGCAAAAGTCTTCCTAGCCACATCGATCTTCATACCCGTCAGCGTATTGATCAGGGAAACTCCGTCAGCTCCGCCTGCTTCCACCGCTCTCGCCATCTCGGTGATGTCTGTCACATTAGGGCTGAGTTTCATGATGACCGGCTGCTTTGCCACCTGTTTTACTGCCCTGGTGATCTCCTCTGCCATCTCCGGCTTCTGGCCAAAGGCGATTCCTCCCGCCTTTACGTTTGGACAGGAAATATTGATCTCCAGCATATCCACAGGCTCCTCTGACAGGCGCTCTGCCACTTCCACATAATCCTCTTTGGAGCGCCCGCATACGTTTACGATCACCCTGGCATTCTTCTCTTGTAGAAAAGGAAGGTCTCTCTGGATAAAGGTATCGATTCCCGGATTCTGCAGACCGATGGCATTTAACATACCAGCGTGGGTCTCCGCGATCCTGGGGGTGGGATTTCCCTCCCAGGGCACACTGGCTACTCCTTTTGTCGTCACTGCCCCCAGCCGGCTAAGGTCCACAAACTCACTATATTCCATGCCGGAACCAAAGGTTCCAGACGCCGTCGTAACCGGATTCTTAAAGGGTATTCCTGCGAAATTAACTTCTAAACTCATATCCTTCTCCCTCACATTTTCAATCGTCTATAATTCTACTTCTGTAGACAAAAACACTGGACCATCCTTGCAGACTCTCTTATTCTTTACCTTGGAATGGTCATCAATCTCTGTGGACTGACAGATACACGCCAGACATGCCCCCACTCCACAAGCCATCCGCTCTTCCATAGACAGATATGCCTTGATATCATACTTCTGGGCAAAGTTCTTTACTCCCCTCAGCATCGGCATCGGTCCGCAGGAATAGATCACATCTACCCCATTTTCCAGAAGCTTCTGCTCACTTATGGCATCGATCACAGTTCCCTTCGTGCCTGCGCTTCCATCGTCCGTAGCTATAAACACTTTCGCGTTTTCTTCAAATTTATCCTTTAAAAACATGTCACTGTCCCGGTATCCCAGCACCACTGTAGCTTTGCCGCCAAACTGTTTTGCCAGTTCCAGCATGGGCGGAATGCCGATGCCGCCACCGATCAGCAGCGGCCTGTCTCCCTCCTGCTTAAATCCATTTCCCAGAGGGCCCAGTACCTCGATCTGATCTCCGGAAACCAGCCGTGAAAATTCCTCGGTCCCTGCTCCCACGACACGGTATACCAGTCTCAGGCTCCCTGCTTTTTGATCCAGTTCACAAATGCTGATGGGTCTTGGCAGAAGCCTGTCCTTCTCCTGGCAGTACAGGGACACAAATTGTCCCGGAAGGGCATGTTTCACAATATCCGGCGCCTCCAGCCACAGGCTATATACAGCGGGAGCCAGCTGTACTGACTCCCGAACACGGCATAGACTTTTCTGTTTACTCATATCCTGCTCCTTTATTCAAGACCGCTCAAAGCAGCATTCATTGATTTTGCCTTCAATGCTTCATCCGGAATTTTAAAGTCTTCCGCATTGTTTACATTTTTATAAGACATGGTCATATTCATATCAGAAACCTTCAACTCTATGGAATCCATCATCTTCTTCACTTCCTCTGCTTCATCCCCTTCGGCCTCTTCCAATGCCTTTTCTTTCACATATTTCATGGTCTCATCAAGCATCTTATTCATCATATCGGTCATCGGATACTCCACACGGCTGATCTCCTGTTTTTTCACATCCACATATACCGTAAGGCTCACATCTCCAATGCTGGAAACCACTCTGTTCATAAGCTCTTCGTACTCTTTCGCCTCTACCTCACCCAGACTGCTAAGCAGCGATTTGACACTGGAGGAACTTCCCTCTAACGTAGACTTCATTTCCTCACCGCTTATTTTATAGTCATATACATAGTAAGTGGTTTCTCCCTCTTTCTTTTCTTCCTTTTTCGTATATTGGCCGATGTCGGCACTTAACTGATTGGAAAACGAATTCATACCGGAAGATGCAAGAGCTGTATCCAGATCTCCCAGCTCCATCTTCGTCCAGGTCCCCGCTGTTTTAGAATAGAGCACATATTTTTCGTTTTCTTTCTGGATGTACGACTCCATCAGTGCAGACTGTCCCATAGAGGATACCGATCCAGTTATTTTCATTTTAATAGGATCCTGAAACATCGCTCCTTTGAGATCCATTTTTAAATCCAGATCCTGGGACTCTTCTCCCATTTTCATGGACATCTTTCCTGACATGCCGACTTCTATCTCGCAGCTCTTCGCATTATTAATGCCAGTAACGGCAGACATCAGTATCTCCTCTTCGCTTTTCCCGCCACAACCGGTCAGACAACCGATGGCCAGTACAATGCACATCATCATTGCAAATATTTTTGTCATCTTCTTCATAATGATAACCTTCCTTTCTGTTAAAAAATGCTATTTATATCCTCTTTCATATTCAGTACAGCCTGTCTCGCCGCCTCAGCAAATCCTGTCTCTCCAAACTTTTCATAAGCTGGCTGCTTATAGGCTGCGATGATCCCTCTGGATGAGTTCACGATGGCCCCCAGACCGTCTTCATTAAAATATGGAAGGAGATCCT
The DNA here is from genome assembly GCA_910585745.1 of uncultured Eubacterium sp. Classification (GTDB taxonomy): domain Bacteria; phylum Bacillota; class Clostridia; order Lachnospirales; family Lachnospiraceae; genus Eubacterium_F. The sequence goes on from CAJUFM010000019.1 coordinate 4,631, forward strand.
TTGCGGTTCCTCCCTGGGCTCCATAGCCAGGAACGAGAATATAAGTTTTTGGCATTACTTTTCTCATGATCCTGCCCATCTCCGGGTAGGTAGCCCCCACTACTGCTCCTACATAACTGTAGGCATCCCCCATGCACTCTTCTCCCCATTTTACGACCTGTTCTCCAACCAGTTCATACAAAGGTTTTCCATCGATCTTCTGATCCTGGAACTCTCCGCTGGATGGATTTGATGTCTTGACAAGGATAAATAATCCCTTTTTCTCCTCCTTGCACACTTCTACAAAAGGTTTGATCCCATCCACTCCAAAATAGGGATTCACGGTAATAAAATCTTCGTCAAAAGCAGCAAGTTTTTTACTTCCAACCTTTACTTTTCCGATATGTCCGGCAGCGTAGGCCGCGGAAGTGGATCCAATATCCCCACGTTTCACATCCCCAATGACCACCAGTCCCTTTTCTTTACAGTAATCAACGGTTTTCTTAAACACCTCAAGTCCTGGTATGCCAAACTGCTCATACATGGCGATCTGAGGTTTTACTGCGGGAACAATGTCACAGATGGCATCCACGATCCCCTTATTATACTGCCATACTGCCTCTGCCGCAGCTTCCAGGGTTTCCCCCCTCTCACGGATGGCATTCTGCTGCAGATATTCCGGCACATAGTCCAGCATGGGATCCAGCCCAACGACAATGGGAGCTTCCATCTTTTTTATCCTGTTGACCAGTACATTGATCATCCTGCTTCTCCTTTCCAATCATCTACGGGTTGCTGTTTCGTTATGCAAAAGGGTACACCACTGCCCCGCCCAGGATGGTATACTCAATCCTTCCGGATACCTTTCGTCCGTGGAAGGGCGTGTTCTTCCCCTTTGATACAAAATTATTTTTATCAATCACATATTCAGCGTCAAAATCTGCTATGGTAATATCCGCCGGCATCCCTGTTTCAAGGGAACCGCCCTCTACCCCCAGGATCTCACAGGGGTTGGTACTCATCCGGCGCACCAATTCCAGGGGAGACAGGATTCCGGTCTTCACAAGCTCCGTCACCGCCAGGGAAAATGCCGTTTCCGAACCGACGATGCCAAAAGGCGCCTCCGCGATGGATCGGTTCTTCTCCTCCTCACCGTGAGGGGCGTGATCGGTGGAAATGGCTTCCATGATCCCGCATCCCAGCCCTTGTCTCAGTTTTTCTACATCCGTAGAAGAACGAAGAGGGGGATTCATCTTATAATCTGCATCATCGGAAGGAATATCTTCATCTGTCAGTGTAAAATGATGTGGACACACCTCACCGCTCACTGAAAGCCCTTCTTCTTTGGCAATGCGTATCATCTCCACGCTATCCTCAGTGGAACAGTGACAGAGATGGAGTCTGGCACCAGTCTCTTTTGCCAGCAGGATATCCCGCGCCACGATCACATCTTCCACAGCGTTGCTGATTCCTCTTATCCCCAGTTCTTCCGCTCTTTTTCCAGCATTCATGGCGCCCTTTTCTACCATATTAATATCTTCGCAGTGAGCAAATACCGGGATAGAATGTCTCTTTGCCTCCTGCATACCCTGTCGGTACAGACTGGCATTCATCACACTTTTGCCATCCTCACTGATGGCTTTGATCCCTGCCTTCACCATACCTTCAATGTCCGCCAGCTCTTTGCCCTTCTGACCTTTTGTCACAGCTCCTACAGGATACACATGGATCAGACTGTCCTTCTTCGCGATCTCCAGAACTTTTTGAACCATCTCCGGACAATCGGTGGATGGATTCGTGTTTGGCATCGGGCATACGGCAGTAAAACCGCCTTTTGCCGCTGCCATCGTCCCCGTCTTTATGGTCTCTTTGTACTCATAACCAGGTTCTCGCAAATGTACATGCAGATCTACGAACCCAGGCATCACATATCTGCCCGCCGCATCGATGACCTTCGTACCAGCAGACTCAATCTCTTTGCGCTTCTCTTCAGAAAACACGCCTCTGTCTGCAATCTTTCCATCGCTCACATACAGATCACCAATCCCGTCATATCCGCTGGCCGGATCCAATAGATGTCCATTTTTAATCAATAGGTTCAATAAACAGATCCACCTTTCCAAAGTCATCCAGGTTGAAATTGCTGGTAAGTCCTGCTTTTTCAATATCTTTTACAACGGCCTCATTGGTGATCACCTCGGCCAGTTCTTCTTTTGTAACCCATTTGCTGTTATTCAGGTCTTCAGCAAGAACTACCTCTTCTGTCTGGGAAGAACATTCAAAGGCAATGCCGATACTGCACACCTCACCCCCTGTAAATCCCCATGTGTACAGAGGTTTATCTACCTGGACATGAAGTCCCGCTTTTTCTTCCACTACCCTCTGAACGGCTTTCTCTGGTGTCTCTGAAAACTCCAGTACACCGTCCAAAAACTCCCACTGATATGGTTCAAAAATCCGGTCATCGTACCATTTTTCCACAACCAGATATTTTCCGTTGCACTGTACGATCCCCTTCACAAGAATTCGAAATTTACCCATCGCTGCCTTCCTTTCTAAAGTGGTATTCACGTTTCCATTATTTTTTCTGGATATAACCCTGTGCCTTTAAGAGTTCTGCGATGAGAACACCGCCTCCTGCGGCACCGCGAACCGTGTTATGGGAAAGTCCCACAAACTTCCAGTCGAAATGACTGTCCTCTCTCAGACGGCCAATACTAACTCCAAATCCATTTTCATAGTTTACATCCAATGCCACCTGGGGACGGTTATCATCCTCCAGATACTGGATAAACTGCTTCGGTGCATTGGGAAGTTCCAGCTCCTGAGGAAGCCCGCGGAATTCCACCAACGCCTGGATCAGCTCCTCCTTCGTCGGTTTTTTGGCGAAGTTTACAAATACCGCCGCCGTATGTCCATCCAGCACCGGCACACGGATACACTGGGTAGTGATCAGCGGAGTTTCCGCCTTTTCAATCTTTCCATCTACTACCTTTCCAAAGATACGCAGCGGTTCCTGCTCGCTCTTCTCTTCCTCGCCGCCGATATAAGGTATGATATTATGCTCCATCTCCGGCCACTCAGTAAAGGTCTTGCCGGCTCCGGAAATCGCCTGATAGGTCGTAGCTACTACAAGTGTAGGCTCAAACTTCTTCCATGCCGTCAGCGCTGGAGTATAACTCTGGATCGAACAATTTGGCTTTACAACGATAAAACCTCTCTTCGTCCCAAGACGCTGTTTCTGGCTCTCGATCACATCCAGATGCTCCGGATTGATCTCTGGCACCACCATCGGTACATCCGGTGTCCAGCGGTGTGCACTGTTATTAGAAACCACCGGTGTCTCCGTTTTGGCATATGCCTCTTCTATATCACGAATCTCTTCCTTGGTCATGTCAACGGCACTGAACACAAAATCCACCGCACTGCTGACCTCTTCTACATCATTTACATTTTTTACGACAATTTTCTTTACTGCCTCCGGCATCGGTGTCTGCATCTTCCAACGACCGCCCACGGCCTCTTCATAGGTCTTTCCTGCACTTCTCGGACTGGCTGCAATCGCCGTCACTTCAAACCAGGGATGATTTTCCAAAAGTGAAATAAATCTCTGTCCTACCATACCAGTACCACCAAGGATACCTACCTTTAACTTGTCGCTCATCTTTTTACCTCATTTCTCACTTATAATATCTGTTGAATCTTTACATAATTGATTATATGATACTACATTTTATGGAATATTTCAAGTTTTCAAAAGGAAAGAAATCCTTTGACTTTTATAAACAGATGTGTTATGGTTAGTAGGTATCAATATTTTAAGTTTTTAGGAGGCAATAACATGAAAGGTACAGTAAAATGGTTTAATGCCAAAAAAGGATTCGGATTTATCTCCGACGAAACAGGAAATGACGTATTTGTTCATTTTTCTGCATTACAGATGGACGGCTTCAAGGTTCTTGATGAGGGCGATGAGGTTGAATTTGAAGTAATCGACGGTGAAAAAGGACCACAGGCAGCAAACGTAACGAAGTTATAATCGAATTTAATGAACTAATTTTTATATATATCTATGTAAAAGTTAAGAATTACAATGTGGTTGTAACCAGTAAAAACAGCCCTGCATTTCAAAGAATGGATCTGAGAAATGCAGGGCTGTTTTTGTTTTTTATTTTCGGCTGGGCTGCAATGCAAGTACACGCAGCCCAGCCAGCAGATCCAAGTCTGCTCCCCCTGTTACCTGGGATATCGGTATCATACTACTGAACCAGCTTATCACATCCGGCAAACACATCTATTTTTCTGGTCACCGTGGACGGAATCGGTACAGCATATGAAATATTTTTACAATTCTTAAAGGTATATTCCATCGTTTCTATGGTGGAAGGCATTTTTGGAACACGTTCCAGCCCCTGGCAGTTATAAAATGTCATCGTCAGTTTCTTCACTCCTGCCGGAATATCTTCGGGAACACTCAACAATGACGTACTCTCAAAAGTATTTGTCATCTCTGTCACCGTCGCCGGGATCACCGGAGACTGGGAAAGTGCGGTACACCCGCTAAAAGTCCAGTTCATATTTGTCAATGTGGCTGGCAGCACCGGTGCCTTACCCAGAGAAGTACAATTCTTAAATGTGGCATACATATTCTTTACCGTTGCAGGAATTGCTGGCACATAACTCATGCTGCTGCAGCCCTCAAAAGTATTCGTAAGCGCTGTCAATCCCGCAGGAAGAGCAGTTACAGAGATCAGTGAACTACAGCCCTTAAATGTTCCCGTCATATCCTTCACAGAGGCTGGAAGACTCAGCACCGCTTTCAGTCTGGTACATTCTGAGAACATATACTGCATATTCTCCAGTTTTATAGCAGAATCGAAACTCACCGCCTCAATGGGACATCTGACATTGGAAGCAAAGACTCCCGTCTGTGGTCTTGGGTCATATTCACCAGCAAACTTTACTGCATAAGTGCCTGTCACGCCATCCACATTCGCCACCATCTGCGCCGGAATCTTTATCGCCTTTGCAGATCCGATATATTTTTTCAACAGAACTGTTTTCTCAGTGGTATTAACCGTATATTCCCAATCGCTGATCTTTGACTGGGTAAGAGTGATCTTATCTCCACACACCTGGCAGGTTCCATTGGCATCATAACGGTGCTCTTCTGCCTTTCCCCTGGTCTGTACATTTTTACAGACAGAACAGGATCGGGTTTCTTCTCCCAATACTCCGTGGGAAGGCTGGACTGTCGTGCTCCACCCCGACCAGGAATGTCCCAAAGGTTCCAGGACAGTAATATCATCTGCCACCTTGCAGTTCTCTTTTATTCCATCTTTATTGGTCCAGCTGTTCGTACAGTGCTTGGACTGCTGCCCTGCCAGCACACAGGTTGGAGCCCAGTCCACTGTGAATGTGGAACCAAAGGAATGATCCTTTGCCGGCAGGATTTCTTTCTTGCGCCTGCCGCAGGTCTGGGTATTCCCATCTATATCCAAATACGTCCGTTTACAGGTATAAGTGTTCGATCCCTCCGTTGTACATGTGGCATCCACGTGTTCAACGTTTGCAAGGTCCCAGTCGTGCCCCAGCGGATCCACCAGCTGTTCGTTCTTTACCTTGGTGCAGCCCTTTCTCTGGCAGGTCAATGCTTTTCGGCCAGCGCCGGTACAGGTGGGCTCCATCGTAATCAGATAATCCTTTGACCATTCATGCCCCAGCGCCTGAATCAGTTTCGTCGTTGTTTTGCTGCAGCCGGTTCTCTTGCAGTTAAGTTTCCTGGTACCTGGACGGGTGCAGTCCGGCTCCTTCGTCACTGTACCCTCATCCCAGTCATGACCAAGCATCGGGATCAGCCGTATATTGGTGACATAATTACAGCCGTCTCTTGTACAGTGCAGGGATTCTCTTCCCTGGGCTTCACAGGTTGGCTCTTTATCCGTTGTAGGCTTATCCGCCAGCTTATGTCCCAGCGCACTGATGGACTCACTCTTTACTTGGAGACAAGTTCCGCATGTAAAAACCCTCTCCCCTGTCCGGTCACAAGTGGGCTCCTTCGTCACCTTGCCTGTATCCCAGGTATGGCCTAGCTTAGGTACTCTGGTATTCTTCTTGGCAGAACAGATCAGACAAGAGAAGTCTCTACGCCCATCTTTTTCACATTCCGGCTGAACTGTGATCTCGCCGTAGTTCCATGTATGTCCTGTGGCATCGATGGATTCTTTCTTTGTTCCGGTACATCCCTCTACCGTACAGTGATAGGTTCTCTGTCCGGCTTTCGTACAAGTGGGACTGCTTGTGATCTCCCCTGTATCCCATTCATGGCCCGGTGCCTTTATGGCCTCGGTCTTTTCACCATCACATCCCTCTACCGTACATGTATACTGTATTTTTCCCGCCCGTGTACAGGTAGGCTCTTCCAGAACTGTACCGTTGGTGATCCATGTATGTCCTTTTGCCTTTATGATCTCTTTTTTGGTCTCACTGCAGTTCTGACAGGTAAGCTCTCTCTCCCCGGCTCCCTCGCAGGTAGGCTCTGTCAGCACCTTGCCGTTCCAGTTATGTCCCGTCGCCGCTACAGCCCTCTCCCGGACCTTGGAACATTTTTCACAGGTAGACCGCTCGGTTCCCTCTACCATACACTCTGGCGGCTGAACCACTGCCCATTGTCCCCACACATGCTCACAGGCTCCCTGGACTGTCACAACCTTACAGGTCGCTTTTACCTTTCCACAGGTCGCTGTAATGGTCGCTTCCGTCCCCACCGGGGTATCCTCTGTCACAAATATATTTCCCGTGGTATATACATTGATGCCGCCGAGATGATCAATGGTCCACACGATCTTATCAGTGCAGGTGACCGGCGTGATCGTGGCAATCAGCTGAAAGCTTTCCCCTGCCGCCAGTTCCACATAGTCCTGATTTAATGTGATCCCGGTAGCCGTTCCAGCTCTGGGCGCCGCCAGAAAGGAAGGGAGCATATCCGGCACCGTAATACCTGCCGGCGGAGCTGGATTGACCGCTGCCGTCTGGTATGACTTAAGCTCGCCCTCCGAGATAGTGGATTTCTTCGCTTCCACAGCAACCTTTAATTTCGTCTTTACAGATTTCTTCGCCTTGGACTGCAAGGTAATGGTGGCATTTCCCTTTTTGACCGCCGTCAAAACACCCTTAGCAGACACCTTCACAACATTTTTCCGCGAAGATTTAAAAGTCAGCTTCTGATTTGCCTTTTTGGGCAGGACTTCAAAAGATAGCTTTTTCTGGTCTCCCGCCGTCATCCGGAGACGGCTGTTCTTTTTCTCTGTAAGAACCTGAATCTTCTTTGGTTTCTTCTTTGCCGCCTGGCATTCATTCTGTTCCGCGGCCCCCGCCACAGTAGCTCCGATCACCAGGACAGCCAGACCCATTCCAATATATTTTCCTATTCTTCTATACATAAGCCTTCCTCCAAGCCATTCATATATCACGAACAATGCCTACAATATATTTATTATATCGGCACGCATCAGTAAACAATAAAGGATAAAAATTCACCATCATATTTTTGTGAAAGGAAGTATTCAGCCATTACCAGGTCTTCCGGGTTATCCACATCGATGCTGTGTTCCTTCGCCAGCACATAGCCCAGCACATTGTCGTTAAAGCTGGTATTTTCATTGAGTTCTGACATACTGTTTATATAGATCGCCCCATTGATCCGGTAGTATTTTTTCATATCCTGGCGCCGGACGGTACTATCCTCATCCAGCATCTTCACCAGCTCGTTATTTTCCCCAAACTGCCTCATCAGCAGCGGATGATCATTTACCTCAGAGATTGACACCACAGATCTTTCTCCCTTTCTTTTAAAATATTCCAGCGCCTTCTCAATATCCTCCCCGGTGCGCAACGGACTGGTGGGCTGCAGAAGGACAATAATATCATAGCGTTCTGCCTTTCTCTCATAGAACTCTACGGCATGCAGCACCACATCAATTGTCTTTGCCTCGTCCGTAGCCAGCTCATCCGGTCTGAGAAACGGCACGATAGCCCCCGCCCTCATGGAAATCTCCGCAATTTCCTTATCATCTGTGGATACAATGACCTTATCTATGTATTTGCACTCTTTCGCAGCCTCTATGGTGTAATTGATCAGAGGCTTTCCAGATACTGCCTTAATATTCTTTTTCGGTATTCCCTTACTCCCTCCCCTGGCAGGTATAATGGCAAGAACCTTTTTATTCTCGATCATGACCTTCCTCCGTTTCTCCGCAATGCAGTACCCGCATGCAGCCCGATGCCGTCAATCTGAACAGTGCTCAAATTCGTTCCGCCGAGCTGATCAATGCTTTCTGGCTGCCTGTAATTTTCTATTTATTATACACCATTTTCCTATATTTCTCAACGAAAAATTACCTCTTTACATTTTCATTTTTTTTTAATATAATGAAAATCAAAAAAGCAACTTTTTTATATTTTAATTTTAAATAGAAAGGATGTTGAAAATGAAAAAAAATCTCATCACTAAAGCTGGCATTTTATGTCTCGTTTCTTCTCTTTCCCTTCTCATGCTTTCTTCCACAGCAGTGGCCGGAGCCAATACGGACAAAGCCAGTAAAGCAGCACGGAAAAAAGTTCCCGGTGCTTCCATTACAGAAGTGGAGACAGATATAGATGACGGCGAAGCAGTAGTTGAAATCTCTCTTATTAAAAAGAATAAAAAATACAGCTTAAAATATCGTCAATCGGACAACAAGCTGATCGAATATGAATGGGAACTTCCCAACACTAGTTATTCCATCCAGAGCAAAAAGAATGTGAGCCTGTCTGGGATCAAAAAAAAGGCGCGTAAACTGGTAAAGGGCAGCAAAATCATCTCCGCCCGCCTGTCTGTGGACGATGGTCTCTCTGAGTATAAGGTCTCTCTGAAAAAAGGAAAACGCCAGTACAAACTAGTATACAATGCCAAAAATGGAAAACTTCTGGAATACGAATGGAAACAGCTGGCGTCTTCTTCCCAGAGCGTTTATATCGGAGAGTCCAAAGCCAGAAATATTGCATTGAAAAAAGCCCCTGGCGCCTCCATCACCAAATTTGAGTTTGACAGAGACGACGAAACCGCTGTCTACGAGGTAGAGCTCCGGAAAGGAATCTATGAGTATGAGATTAAGATCAATGCCGTCACTGGCGCGGTCATTGAGTTTGAAAAGGATATAGAAGATTAGTGCTGGCACAAACCAGCAAAGGGATCGGCTGTCAGAACCAGCCGATCCATGTTCCGATCCAGTAGATCAGCCCCAGCACCCAGCTGGTGACGACACCATACAGGATCACGGGACCGGCGATGGTGAAGATCTTGCAGCCCACTCCGAACACCCAGCCCTCTTTTTTAAATTCTATGGCCGGTGCCGCCACACTGTTAGCGAAACCTGTGATGGGTACCAGCGTCCCGGCTCCGGCAAAGTTCGCGATCTTGGGATAGATGCTCAGACCTGTCAGCACGACGCTGAGGAAGATCAGAGACAGTGTGTTATAAAGTGCCGCCGTCTCTTTATCCAATCCAAGATACATATAAAGACTGATCAGTCCCTGCCCCAGCGTGCAGATGATGCCTCCTACCAGAAATGCCTTGCAAAGATTGATCATCCAGCTAACTTTCGGTGTATTCTCATCCACATAGTCATTATATTTATCGTCCCTCTCCTGGGGAACGGTCTCATAGATCACATCCTTGATATCTGTCTTCTGATTATTCATAATCACATTCTCCCTTTCTGGCTGTTCTATAACGTTAGAAAAAATATTGAAAGATGGTTCCCACTAATTTGCCCAGCGCAATGGCGATCAATATGATCGGAAGTCCTTCCTTCATCTTCAATCTCTTAACAAAGATCGGAATCACCCTGAGGCTCTCCGCCAGCGCCATGGCCAGACAGCCTATGAAGATGCCTGAAAAAAGTCCAAAGACCGCCAGTCCAACATAACTTAGAGGAAAATTCCCAACAAATAAAAACAAGATATTTCCCAGGGTTCCTCCCAGAATGATCGTATTTTCATAACCATATAGATGAACTGCCGTCCCTGTACGGTGGGTAAGTCTGGGAATCACATCCAGCATGGTGATAAAAGCAAATATTCCTGCCGATACTGTCAGTCCAAAACTCAGCCCCAGAATGCCCAGGAAGACATTTTCAATTAACGTCAATGGTCTTTCCCTCCCTCGATGCAGATTTGATCATCGCCTTGTTCATCTGCTCCTCATAGGTCCGCATCTCCACCTGGATCGGCGTCGGATCGTTTTTGATATCTCTTCTTTTAAAATGATTATAAAACACAATGATGCCAATCGGGATACCGATGGCATAACAGATCTCCAGTATGGAACTGCCGGTGTGCACCTCTCCGGTGAAGATCAGATAGATCTTTTCAAATACCCCGGATACATTGACATCCTCATTGAAGGTCATGATCGTAAATGCCGCCCCGAAAAATACGATGAATGCCACCAGAACCGACTTCGTATACTCCCAGGCTTTGGAAGGCTTTTTACCCGATTCGTACTCCACGATAAAATCCTGTTCTCCCAGGTTTTCTATGGTTACATCCGGGTAAACCCGGTGGATGGCCTCGTATACCTTGGTGATGGTAAACATCGTCAGTTTTTCACCGTCCGGGGGCAGCGTATAGAAAGGTTCCTTTTCCAGCTTCTGTACCATGGTCGTGTTGCTGCTGTACAGTGTCACTACATCTTTTAGCTTTAGATCCCGCTTTGTCACCGGAATATTCTGCTCTACTTTAACATAAAGAATATCTTCCATAAAGTAATCTCCCTTTTCATGCAAGCATGTGCATCCTCGTCCGCTTAGCTCTACTTTCATACCTACTATCCCCGAAAAAAACAAATCTATTCGTAACAAGGCAAATTAAAATTTCATATAATAGTTTATAAAATAAAAAGTGGAGATCATGGTATGGCAATCAAGGTTTTTATCGATCAAGGACACAATCCTTACGGATTTAATGCCGGCGCAGAAGGTTTTGGCGCCAGAGAACAGGATATCACCTATATCGTCGGCGCCTATCTGGCAAATATACTCGCCGCCGACTACCGCTTTGAGGCGGCAGTCTCCCGCCATACTCCGGACGAGATCCTGGGCTATGATACCAACTCCAGCCTTAGGGAGCGGGTGGATATGGCAAATACCTGGGGGGCGGACTATTTTATCAGCATCCACGTGAATGCCAATGTGAATCCGGCGATCAACGGCACGGAAGCATATGTCTACGCCGAGGGAAGCCCCTCCTATTACCTGGGCACCGATATCGTTCAGGAGATCGTCCGCCGGGTGGGCACAAAAAATAACGGTGTTTATGTAAGACCGTCATTGTATGTTCTGCGCCGGACGCAGATGCCCTCCGTCCTCGTAGAACTCGCCTATATTTCAAATTATGAAGACTATATCCTGCTGACCACCATGCAGTATCAGTTTGCCTATGGGATCTATGTGGGACTGCTGAATTATCTGGGGCTGCCGCAGCTGTAACAATTCATGTCCCATTCTTCATCCCACAGGACGCAGCAATGCCGAAACACGCATAGCATGTTCCGGCATTGGTGTAGTTTGTACTTGTATTTTCATTATATAACAGCGGCACCACTGATGGCAAAAAAAGCAAATACGATGATCCCCAGCACAATCCTATAGTACCCAAAGCATTTAAAATCATGGCGGCGGATATATCCCATCAGGAACTTAATCACAAAGAGGGATACGATAAATGCCACCAGCATTCCTATCAGAAGGGTGGCTACTGCCATCGGACCATAACTCAGACCGTCGGAGATACTCTTTACAATCTTCAGCAGGCTGGCACCAAACATAACCGGGATCGCCAGATAAAAAGTAAATTCTGCCGCCACTCCCCTGGACACCCCGATGATCAGTGCACCGATTATGGTGGCGCCGGAACGGGAAGTTCCTGGTATGATCGCTGCCAGGAGCTGGAAAATACCAATGATCAGCGCCGTCTGATAGGTCAGTTCCTGTACGGAAGTAATGACAGGACGCCTGCCTTTATTCCAGTTCTCCACCAGAATAAACAAAACGCCATAGATGATCAGCGCCCCAGCCACAACGATCTGATTATAAAACATTTCATTGATCACATCATCAAAAAGGACACCGATAACTGCCGCCGGTATGGTCGCCACAAGGATCTTGAACCACATCTGCATGATATCCATCTTCACCACGGGTTCATTTTTTTTGGGATGCAGGTTAAATGGAAATATCTTCTTCCAGAACAAAAGGACTACCGCCAGGATCGCTCCCAGCTGCACCACCACCAAAAACATCTCTGTGAATTTATCGTCTGAAAATGTCAAAAACTGGTTTACCAATATCATATGCCCAGTACTGCTCACGGGAAGCCACTCTGTAATTCCTTCTACGATTCCCAGAATCACAGACACCAGTATATCAAAAATCTTCATGTAAAGTTCCCCCTTGTTCTCTCTGTTATGTAAGGATTTGATCCCGGTATCCGGCGATATTCAAACCCGCTTTGACGTCAGCCACTATTCTACCATAATTCCTCCCCCAAAACAAGATATCTGCATTATTTATTGCAAAAAAACCATTAGTATAGTAAAATAGTTGTGTATTTTGCAAAACAAAAGATATCTTGGGGGGAATATTTCATAAAATGAACAAATTGATTCAAAAAATCATTCCGCTTTATGGTATATTACCGTTGTTATGTGCTTTCGGTCTGAATATGATCGTGTACAGTGGTGCTATGAGTATATGTGCCGGCTGGAAACATTATGACCTCACAACATCTTTAGACCGGATGGTTCCGCTGGTACCCTGGTGGATGTATATTTATTTTGGCTGTTATCTGTTCTGGGTAGTCAATTATATCATGGTAGCACGGATCCACAAGGACGATCCATCTAAATTTTACCGTTTTGTCACCACGGATATGATGTCCCGTGTGATATGCGGCCTTTTCTTTTTCCTTATGCCGACGACAAATGTCCGGCCAGAGGTGGTGGGCACTACTTTTGCCGACGATCTGCTGCGCTTTCTGTACCAGATCGACCAGCCAGCCAATCTTTTCCCATCCATCCACTGCCTGGTGAGCTGGATGTGTTATATCGGTATCCGGGGAAACAAAAATGTTCCAGCCTGGTATCGAGGTTTTTCCTGTATCTTCGCCCTGCTGGTGGTGATCTCTACCCAGACTACCAAACAGCACTATATCGCAGATGCAGTGGCAGGAATATTTATCGCCGAAATTTTGTTCGCCCTGAACAAACGCATAAATGCCTATCGGTATGTACAGCGTTTTTTTGACCGCATCCACTTGAAATTAGGTTTTATAAGCAAGGAGAACACCATTGAATAAGCTAAAAAAAAATGTGCTGAATATTGCCTTTTTGATTTTGCTTCTGGCACTTACTCTCTGGCTCATTTTTCGCGATGAAGACCTGGATCCAGTCCTGTCTGCACTGAAAAGTGTGCCGGTTCTATATATTATCGCGGGACTTATTCTCGTCGTTCTTTACGTGTGCGGGGAATCCGTTATCATCAAGTATTTACTTTCTGCAGTGAAGATAAAGGCCCCGCTCATCAACTGCATACGGTATTCATTTGTGGGATTCTTTTTCAGCTGTATCACACCCTCTGCCACCGGCGGGCAGCCGGCGCAGATTTTCTATATGAAGCGGCAGAAGATCGATATCCCGACAGCCACCATCATCCTTATGCTGGTGACCATAGAATACAAATTTGTACTGGTCTTTATCGGACTGCTGCTGGCAGTTTTTGGGCAGGGGCTGGTTCAGTCCATGACGGTAGAAGCCCAGTTTTATCTCTATCTGGGCCTTGGCTTAAATGTCTTCTGCGTCACTTTTATGAGCCTGCTGGTATTCCTGCCGGACAGCGCGCGTTTTCTGATCACAAAAGGATTTGTATTTCTTCAGAAACTTCATCTGATGAAAAATAAAAACAACCGAATGGAACGGCTTCAGGCTTCCATGGATCATTACAAAAGAGCTTCTGTTTTTCTCCGGGAAAACAAGCTGGCGATCCTTCACACAACGGTAATCACTTTTGTTCAACGTATACTTTTATTTTTCGTGACATACGTTGTATATAGAAGTTTTGGACTAAATGGCTATTCTGCCATAACCATAACACTGCTGCAGGCGGCAATCTCCATCTCCGTGGATATGCTTCCTCTTCCTGGAGGCATGGGGATCAGCGAGCGGCTATTTTTACAGATTTTTACACCCGTATTTGGAACTACTGCACTTACCCTCTCCGGCATGCTGATGAGCCGTGGGATCAGCTATTATATGCTGATCATTATCAGTGGGATCGTAACGTGCATCACACATATGACAGTCAGGGGAGAAACCCCTGATCAATTGGAGGAGGAGAAAAAATGATAGGCGTTTACAATTACTCGGTGATACTGACGTATCTCGGAGTTGGGCTTTCTATCTTCGGAATGACCCAGGCACTCACCGGCAGTTATGACATTGCCATACTTTGCCTTGCCCTTGCCGGTGCCTGTGATACCTTTGATGGAAAAGTTGCAAGAAGCATGAAAAACAGAACAAAAGAACAGATCATATTCGGGGTGCAGATCGATTCCCTGTGCGATGCCATCTGTTTCGGCGTCACCCCCGCGGTCATCGCCTATTCCATGGGAATGAATACCCCTTTTGGAATCGCTGTAGAGATCGTCTTTGTCCTCTGCGGGGTCATCCGGCTTGCCTACTTTAATGTATTAGAAGAGCTCAAGCACGAGGAGCCGGAAAAAGAGGACCGTAAATGTTATCACGGTCTCCCCATCACTTCCATCGCCATTCTGTTTCCGATCCTGTATATGTTCCGCCCGCTGGTCTCGGAGCAGCTGTTCCTGACGGCTCTTCCCTTTGCCATGCTGGCTATCGCATTTTTATATATACTGGACTTTAAACTGAAAAAACCTTCCAACGCCATGGTAGCATTTATCCTTGTATTTATGGGGATTGTGGTTTTAAAGATTTTACATGTATTTTAAAAAATTTTAAGAATAAGATAGGAACAGATCATGAAATATATCGACATAAATGGAAACAAAAAGCACGCTGATTCCGGCCAGGACAAGCTGCTAAAGCTGCTGTATACGACGCGGACCGGGCGCATGCTCCTCCGTCCTCTCGTCACCCCTGCTTTCTCAAAGCTGGCAGGCGCTTTGTTAAATACCAGAATCTCCTGCCGTCTGATCAAGCCTTTCATCCGCTCCAATGCCATCGACATGAGCGATTATGAAGAGACAAGCTACCGCAGTTACAATGACTTTTTCACCAGAAAGATAAAAAAGGGATCGAGACCGGTCTCCGGCAGCAGCTCTGATCTCATCAGTCCCTGTGACTGCTATGCCAGCGCCTACGAGATATCTGAGGATCAGATTCTGACTATAAAAAATGCAAAATATACCGTTTCTTCCCTGTTGCACAGCAAAAGACTGGCAGCGCGTTATCAGGGAGGATATGCCCTGATCCTGCGTCTCACCGTCAGTGATTACCATCGGTATGCCTATGCCGCTACCGGACGCCAGTCCAAAAATTACCGGATCCCAGGTGTCTTTCACACGGTAAATCCCATCGCTGGAGAGCATTTTCCCATCTACAAAGAAAACAGCCGGGAATATACGGTCATTCACTCCTCCCATCTGAGAGATATTGTGCAGATGGAGGTCGGTGCACTGATGGTAGGAAAGATCGTAAATCATAGAGAGTCCTGCCCCGTCCTGCGGGGAGAGGAAAAAGGATATTTTGAATTTGGCGGTTCTACCATCGTCCTGCTTCTTGAAAAGAATGCGGTAACTCTCCGGGAGGATCTTCTGGTAAACACCCTCTCCGGTTATGAGACCCAGCTGCGTCTCGGAAATATCATCGGCAGCAGGTGTGATAAGTGATATAAGGTTTTTCAGATATCAGCGTGATCATTCACACTGGTATCTTTTCTTTTTAGTAAATACACAATATACTCTACCTCAGCGGTATAACTGCTGGGCCTGCCCAGCAAAAAATCCGCCTCTACTCCCAACACCTCCGCAATCTTAGTTATTTCATCCGTATGAATATCCATCAGACTTTCCGCACTGATTTCCTGCCCCCTCCTGCTATGTATCTCCTCCGTAACCTTCTCCGGAGAAATCCCGTGAATCTTACACAAATACAAAATCCGGCTGCTCAAAGCAGTTAAAAATTGCTCATTCCGCTCTGTCATTCTATTCCTCCATACCATTCATAAAATGTTTTTCTTTTATTCAGTATAGAAAAATTTTGTTGCAATTCTACGTCAAATCATTTTATTTAGCTTGACGGCGCGAATTTGCGCCGTCAAGCTAGCATACAAACCATTTGTTCGTGGCAAAATACTCCCCCTCATACTGGATATTGACCTGATACCTGCCTGCCGGCAGCCCATCAACAGGAACCGCCACATCATATATCATTTTGGCAAAGACCTCGCTCACTTGATGCGTATTTGTAAAATCTTTCTCCCACACCATATCCTGACTGACCAGAAATACTTTCTCCACTTTATGATCCTGGGCCTGTACAAGTATAAGATCGTCAACAACGGATATCCGGATCTCTTTTGACCGCATCTTCTTCCATTCCACCGCTCCCAAACTTTCATTTCTTACAGGCGGTCTTAATCTTCCTTTGTGCAGATCCAATGGCATTTTCCGTTTCTGTTCCGTTATGTATTTCATTGGATCAATGGGAAATGCCTGAAAAAATCCCTCTTTCACAGCATATTTGCTCAGCAGCTCCCCATTTTGCGGATCCCATTCACTGATATATGCCGAATCATATAATTCAGAAGAATCTGCAGATCCCGCCATGGTAAAAACGCTTTTTCTATCTGGATCAACATATACATTGGATCTTGTGGGAGACAGTTCACAGGGGATAGAAAATACTGTCCTTATTCTCTTTTTCCTTTCATCTATCTGATACAGACAACCGTAGGACGCCTCCCTGCCGTCATAATATCTGCTCTTTCGTTTTGTGGTACAGTGATTATCAAAAATCAGCACTGATATCGTTTCCTTCTGCTGATCCATGTGCAGTATTTCTACTGCATGCTGCTGGAAAAAATAATGGAAATTCTCTCCCTCCGGCAAAAGCATCTTATTCTCCAATTCTGTCCCCTCATACATATCCTGTGGTGCTGCTACCCATAAGATCTCATTGGCAGCCAGATCTAATTTGGCGATGGTATGAAGGTTCCGCAATGAAATCAATACATGATCCTTGTCACAACAATACAACGCATTCAGATGTGCCCAGTCTTTACGTTTTAAATATTTCTGAGGAAAGAACTGACCCAGATCCCATTTTTGAAGGATTTCTCCCCGGGCTGTGTCATAACAGATGATCGCATCCTCCATTCTGGAATGCAGTGAACTAGCGGCTGCCAAAACTTCTCTGCCCCACTCCGACTCTGTCCCCGGACGCGGCGTCAGACAATGATGGATCCCTCCCCTCACATGAAATACTTCGTGTACCCTGCCCATAAAATCCATCTCATACATTACATTAGAATGGGGATTGATATAAGTGGGGGAATTTATTTTCCGCTCGGGATACATAAAGTGCCCATTATCATACAAATAGATTCCGTATTGCCTGGGCAGACGCGCCAGATACCACCGCACTGCACCGTCCCGGTCAAAAGCATAGGTATACCCTTTGAGTCCGCCAGTTACCATCATAAGCTCATGTTTCCGGCTTTTCATCTTTCGATCAGGACAGACAACATTTTGTAACCGTTCTGGCAGCGGATTGGTGACAATGACCAGGCTCCTATGTTCTATCTGCTCCATTTTTTCAGAATATAATGTCACATCAACTATATTTTTGCTCTCTGCATACAGCCCAAAAACCGGAATCATATGCCGCCTGGCAGATGTCTTAGTACGATAGGTAAAACTCATTTCCTCTGTTCTTCCCTGCACATGATATTCCACCATACATTTTTCATCGGTGCCAAAAACCAGCATACTGCTTAGGGGCGCCATACCATAAGGATTTTGTATGATCAGCATGTTTTTAAAAGTAAAATGGAATTTATTTAAAAGCCATTCCATCGTTTTTTCCTGTTTCCAGCTGTCCCATGAGAGATTTCTCTTTGCCAGCGCATTCGTTTTTTTGACCACAACATCCATTTCAAAAGATATTTTGCTATGAAATCTTCGCAACCATGCTCCATTACGGCAGGTATCCTGTTTCCACTTCCTTTTTACCACAATTTTCGCTGTATCTGAAATAATCGACAAAAAATGAAAGATGTTATTTTGCATCTGCTTCCTCCTAGGTACAATCAAACTCTATAAAGATAATATATTATTTTTATAGAGATTATTTCATTCTTTTGTGTCATCTTTGTTACAAAGAAGGAATAAAATGGTGTCCAATACGTTATAAGCTTTGAATTTAGCAAAACATTTCTCTTTAGAGATATATCTTCATATATATAAATATAATCTTGTCCATCTTAATTTGGTATACTATTATAGATGTAAGAAAGGAGTTAGATCATGACTGTAGGCGAAAAGATAACATATTTTAGAAATATAAAACACTATTCTGTGAATAAACTGGCTAACCTGGCTGGTATTTCACAAAGCTATCTCCGGGATATAGAACTTCAAAATAAAAATCCTACGATTGAAATCCTAACTTATATTTGTGATGCTCTGGAAATTTCTCTGGAAACCTTTTTCTCAGAAACAGAATCTCCAGATCCTTTTGATGATGCGCTGTATCAAAAAATTTCATTACTGACCCCCAGTCAAAAAGCTTCTTTGACTCATTTTCTGGACACGATGATAAATCAGGAAAAAAAATAGCCCGACGACACCGTCGAGCCAGCAAAATATGCCTGCAGCCAGCCATTATTTTCTGGCCACAGACAGTTTTTAATCATTTACTATTAAATAATTACTTTGTAGCGCCCCTTACAGCACCTTTTTACACACATCACCCAGACAGCACTTCTCACAATATGCCTTTCTGGCAGTGCATACCTCCCTGCCGTGGTGCACGAGACGGTGGCAGAAATCACTGCCCTTTTCTCCAGGAATGATCTTCCACAGCTCCATTTCCACTTTTTTGGGATCTTTGATGCCATCTACCAGTCCCATCCGGTTGGTCAGCCGGATACAATGGGTATCCGTAACGATGGCAGGCTTGCCAAATACATCTCCCATGATCAGATTGGCACTCTTTCTTCCCACCCCCGGCAGTTTTAACAAAGCCTCAAAATCTTCCGGTACCTTTCCACCATACTGCTCCACCAGCACATTCATACATTTATGGATGTCCCTCGCCTTACTCGGTCCCAGACCACAGGGCTTTACAATGTTCTCGATCTCTTTTACATCCGCTGCCGCCAGGGCTTCCGGTGACGGATATTGTTCATACAGATCCTTCACGACAATATTCACCCTGGCATCCGTACACTGGGCAGCAAGCCTGACGCTGACCAGAAGTTTCCATGCCTCGTCGTAATCCAATGTGCAGTCCGCCAGAGGATACTCCTCCGCCAGCCTATCTATGATCTCATTTGCTCTTTGTTTTTTTGTCATCGGTACTTCCTTCCCTTTCTGGTTCAATGACACCTATGAGTGCCCCTATGCATCAGAAATAATACCATGCATTTGTACAAAAATCAAACACTTTATTGACTTTCCCCTGTCTCATAGAGTATAATTTTTATATATGAAAAATGGTATCCATTAGCGTCACTATGCTAATTTACTGTTGAAAGGAGGTTTTTACATGAGTTTATCTATCTCTGCAGCAGGAGGCTATAACACTTTTTATCCTGTGTACAATACCACACCAGTTTCACCTGTCAGCCAGAGTCAGTCAGTTAGAAGAGGGGCCGAGCTTCCTGAGGAAGCCATACAGGGGCAAAAGGTTGAAAAGGGGGAGTGCCAGACCTGTAAAAACCGCAAATACGTGGATGGTTCAAACGAAAACAATGTATCCTTTAAGACCCCTGGCCATATAGATCCTGGGACTTCTGCCGCAAAAGTCATGGCTCATGAGCGGGAACATGTTTCCAACGCAGTAGCAGAAGGTAATAAGGAAAATAAACAGCTTGTTTCTGTCTCGGTATCACTGCAGACCTCGGTCTGTCCGGAATGCGGGCGTGTGTATGTGTCTGGTGGAAAGACCCACACTGCCATAAAGACCAGCACCCCCGAGCCATCTAATCCCTACGATAAGATTCAGCGGGATATGATGCGGAATATGCTGGCAGGAAGAAATTTTGATAAAAGCGCATAAGAATCAGCCGAAACTAAAATTGGAGGAAAACAAATCATGTCCAAGGAAATTCCTTATAAAATCTATCTTGAAGAAAAGGAGATGCCGTCACAGTGGTACAATGTACGTGCTGATATGAAAAACAAGCCGGCGCCGATCCTCAATCCGGGAACCCTGAAACCGATCACACTGGAAGAACTCACACCTGTTTTCTGTGAAGAGCTCGCCAGGCAGGAACTGGATGATACCACAGCGTATATAGATATTCCGGAGGAGATCCGGAACTTTTATAAAATGTACCGCCCATCCCCGCTTACAAGGGCATATTGTCTGGAAAAAGCGTTGGATACACCGGCTCATATTTACTATAAATTTGAGGGAAATAATACATCCGGAAGCCATAAGTTAAACTCCGCCATTGCCCAGGCGTATTACGCTAAAAAAGAAGGGTTGAAAGGCGTCACCACAGAAACCGGAGCAGGGCAGTGGGGTACCGCTCTTTCTATGGCATGTTCCTATTTTGACCTGGACTGCCAGGTATATATGGTAAAGTGTTCCTATGAGCAGAAACCCTTCCGCCGTGAGGTCATGAGAACCTATGGAGCAAAAGTTACCCCTTCTCCTTCTATGAACACCACCATCGGACGCAGGATCAATGAGGAATTTCCTGGCACTACCGGGAGTCTTGGCTGTGCTATCTCAGAAGCCGTGGAGGCTGCCACTACCCAGGAGGGTTACCGCTATGTCCTGGGTTCCGTACTTTCCCAGGTGCTTCTTCATCAATCCATCATCGGACTCGAAACAAAGACCGCCCTGGATAAATATGATATCAAAGCGGATATGATCATTGGCTGCGCCGGAGGAGGATCTAATCTCGGCGGACTCATCTCTCCTTTCGCGGGAGAAATACTTCGGGGCGAAGCGGATTACAAAATCATAGCCGTAGAACCTGCTTCCTGTCCAAGCATGACCCGCGGTTCCTATGCTTACGATTTCTGTGACACCGGAAAGGTCTGTCCACTGGCTAAAATGTATACCTTGGGATGCGGCTTTATGCCATCTGCAAGTCATGCAGGAGGGCTCCGCTATCATGGTATGAGTTCTGTTGTTTCCCAGCTCTATGATGATGGTCTGATCGAAGCAAGAAGTGTAGAACAGACAGAGGTCTTCCAGGCGGCAGAGCAGTTTGCCAGGGTAGAAGGCATTCTTCCTGCGCCAGAGAGCAGTCATGCTATCCGTGCAGCTATTGACGAAGCCCTGAAATGCAAAGAGACTGGAGAAGAAAAAAATATTGTATTTGGATTGACCGGAACTGGTTATTTCGATATGGTTGCCTACGGAAAATACAACGATGGTGAAATGTCCGATTATATTCCTACCGATGAAGAAATTGCTAAAAGCCTTGCAAATCTGCCAGAGGTAAATTAACATGAAAAAACTACGAAGGAAGGATAACCATTTACCAAAATGGTTGAAAAGAACATTTTTGGCATTTGTTATTGCTGGCATCGCCGGAATTTTACTTATCGCCGGGCTCAATCTCTGGGTGATGGGAAACGCTGGCAGTCTGATCTATGACACACCGTCAGATGATGAATCCCACGACGGAGAAAAATTCTTCCCATTTTCAGAAAGCCATGACTGCATTATTGTTCTCGGCGCCGGGCTTTGGGATGATAAGCCATCTCCCATGCTAAAAGACCGGCTGGAAAAAGGTATCTCACTCTATAAAGCAGGTGCAGCTCCCAAACTTCTTATGAGCGGAGACCACGGAAGAACCGGCTATAACGAAGTACAGGTAATGAAACAGTACGCCATTGATGCCGGCGTCCCCTCAGAGGATATTTTTATGGATCATGCCGGATTTTCCACCTATGAGAGTATGATCCGGGCGAGAGATATATTTGGTGTAACCTCACCCATCGTTGTCACCCAGAAATATCACCTCTACCGGGCCGTATATATTGGAAAAAGCTTAGGTATCCCCTGTCTTGGGGTAGCTACAGATGATTTTGCTTATGGGGGGCAGTTTTACCGATCACTGCGAGAATGTATTGCAAGATGCAAGGATGTCCTGACCACCCAGCTGGGTACTCCACCGACTTATGGGGGCGAACAGATCCCCATCAGCGGAAATGGCGATATTACAAACGATTAGCTATATGATACAAAGGTCGAAAAGAAAAAAACTCCGAACAATCGGAGTTTTTTTAATGCTGGTAACCGGAATCGAACCGGTACGGGTGTCACCACCCACAGGATTTTAAGTCCTGGGCGTCTGCCAGTTCCGCCACACCAGCATTTTTAATTATTTTACAAGATACTCTTATCCTGTAAGCGACCCAGGAGGGACTCGAACCCTTGACCTCTGCCGTGACAGGGCAGCGCTCTAACCAACTGAGCTACTGGGCCAGATCAAATGGACCCTCGGGGACTCGAACCCCGGACCGTCCGGTTATGAGCCGGATGCTCTAACCAACTGAGCTAAAGGTCCAAACTCATATCGTTTGGAAAACACAAAGCAAATAATAATTCCCTTTGAACCTGCTATACAAGTTCCATGACTCCTACGGGAATCGAACCCGTGTTACCGCCGTGAAAGGGCGATGTCTTAACCGCTTGACCAAGGAGCCGGATTTTATCCTTAAGTCCCAGGCATAAATGCCTAGCAACAAGAAATATGTTATCATATTTTTCTACATTTTGCAAGAGTTTTTTCGTTTAATTTATTTCCCGTCTTGAATTTATATCCAGCCAAGGAGACTAATATTTTCTCTCTCCCAAAATACGGCTTAGATTCATAGAAGCATCAAAATACTGTTCTTTGACATACTCGACTTTTTCCACCTTTTCACCTCGCTCTAATCTTCTGATAATATTAGAGACAAATGGGCCCAGCATCGGATTACACTCAAAATCTGCATGAATTCTACCCTCCTGCATAAACTGAAGCGCTGTTCGAACTGCATCAAAAGAGATTATAATAATATCTCCCCGGGGACCGCAGGTCCTCCCCGCGGCTTCAATCGCCTCCACCGCACCAAAGGTCATATTATCGTTCTCACTGATCACCACATCAATATCCTTATACTTCTTTAAAAAACCTTCCATCACTTCCTGCCCCTTTGCCTGGGTAAATTCTCCACTCCGGCAGTCAAGCATTTTCCAATTTTTGTGCACCGAGAGAATTTCCTGAAATCCTTCTGTGCGTCCCAGCTGTGCTGAGGATCTTGGTGTACCCTGGAGTGTGACGATCCGGATCTTTTCCTTTGTCCGTTCCTGGCGCTTCAGATAATCCTCAAGCCATTTCCCGGCAAGGCGCCCTTCCTCTCTGAAATCACTTCCTACCCAGCAGGTATATAACCCGCTGTCTGCCTCCAGATGACGGTCCACAAGAATAACTGGAATATCGGCATCTTTTGCTTCCTGCAGCACCGTATCCCATCCTGTCTCCACGATAGGATCCAATACGATATAATCTACTTCCTGTAAAATAAAATTACGCACAGCTTTCAACTGGTTTTCCTGTTTTTGCTGAGCGTCTTCATACAGAAGGTAATAGCCATTCTCTGTTGTAAAAACAGACCGAAACGATTCGGTACTGGCATTTCGCCAATCTGATTCAGCGCCAATCTGGGAGAAACCGACTACGATATAGTCTTTTCCGTCCTGGGGAATATCCTCATGGGGTGATTCCTGATCCGAAGTATTTTCTGAATCCTCTCTGGCTTCATAGCCAAAGAACATAAGACTTGCCCCGGCGGAAATCAGCAGAATCATTATGATAAGACCTGCATATCTCTTTATCATAAGTCTTCTCTCCCTTCCTGGCTGCTATTATTTACTTGAATAATTATTTTTTCTTACGGGCAACAACAAGACTCTGGATCACAAGGAATATACAAAGCATCGCCGCTCTTGTAATTCCTATCCACCATGCCTCATCAAGTCCAGCAGAAGCTACAATATTCTGTATGGTTCCCAAGGACATAACACCGAATAACGTACCGATGATATTTCCTACACCACCTGTCAGCATCGTACCTCCGATGATCGAGGAAGCGATAGCATCCATCTCAGCACCCACCGCATGGGTTGCAGAACCAGATCCAACATGGAGGAAATAGATGTATCCACCGATTCCTGCCAGCAGACCACATATTATATGTGCAATAAACTTTGTTCTCTTTACATTAATACCCAACATCAATGCACTCTGTTTGTTTCCTCCTACTGCATAAAAGGATCTTCCGAGTTTCGTCCATCTTAATACACAGAACAGGGCAATCACAATAAGAAGTGCAACAACCACACCGATCTCTACATAGGCATCCACGTACACACCTATTCTGTTGGTAGAACCCAATCCTGGAATCTTAACACGTGTCATTTTCAACTCGTTAAACCCTTCATGGGCTACGTTAAATGGTTTCGTATTTACAATGGTAGTCATACCTCTGGCAAAAAACATCCCCGCCAGCGTAACGATAAAGGGCTGGATATCCAGATAAGCCACCAAAAATCCCTGAAAGAGACCAAATGCAAGTCCGATACCAAGAGCGATCAGCAGAGAAACCACCAGGTTTCCGCCGTGGAAGTCCAGATACACCGCACAGCACATACTTACCAGTGCGGTCACACCTCCTACCGAGATATCAATACTGCCATTGATCATAACGAGAGTTAACCCGCAGGCTAATACAATCAGAGCTCCCTGGGAATTCAAAATATTGAAGAATGACTGAGGTTTTAAAAATCCTTCTCCCTGGAATACAATAGCACCAATATACATTAAGAAGAACGCTACTATTGTAATCGTAAGGAGCAGATTCGTATCAGAAAGATTCCTCACTTTATCACGAAAACTTCCTGATACCGCTGTTTTATTTTCTGACATACTATGCAACCTCCTTCTTCATCAACTTTTTCGTAAACCTGGAAAACCATTCCTTTACAGATGGCGCACTGACAATAACCAGAATGATGATCACAACTGCCTTATATGCAGGAAGCGCATCGGACTGGACATTGAATCTGTACAGTGTCGTTATCAGGAACTGGATTACATAAGCACCAATAATAGAGGCCACCATATTAAATTTACCGCCACTCAAGGCATTTCCTCCCAGAGCAACTGCAAGGATCGCATCCATTTCAATATCTTTTGCGATGACCGAGTAGTTGATCGTAGAGAAACGGCTCACCTTGATCAGACCGACAACAGCCACGCATATCCCCAGAACCACGAATGACATCACCTTAATAAAAGCAGGGTTAAGACCATTCAGACGGGAAGAACTCTCATTGATCCCGACAGCCTCTGTATAAAGTCTGAGGTTTGTAAATTTTAACACAAGGGCAGTTATGACCACACAGATGACCATAATAAAGAAAGGCGTAGGAATCGGTACCCCAGGGAAATATGTGCCATAGTACGCAAAGGATGGCTCATTGATCACCGGGAGCTCATTGTTGTTGATCCACGCCGCTATAGAACGTCCCGCCGTATACAAGATCAGCGTTGCGATCATCGGCTGTATCCTAAAGAAAGCAACCAATATTCCGTTAAATGCCCCAAAAAGCATAGCCACAACCACGCATACAAGAAAGGCTACGATAACTGGCGAGTGAAAAGTTTCGGGATAAGTCTCCCCTCCAGAGATCACACGAAGTATCACACTACCTGCGATGGCAACGGCCGCACCAACACTGATATCCTGTCCGCCGGAAGCAGCAGTCACAAGTGTCATACCGATAGCAAGGATCGCAAGCTCGGAACCATTATCCAAAATTGTGATCAGCGGGCCATTCAACACATTGTTTCCGGCACTGTTTTGCTCTAATAAAATCTGAAAAAAGGAAGGATCTGCAACCAGGTTAAATATGATCAAAATCAACAGAGCTGCCAATGGAATAAAACACTGGTTCTTAACGATCCTCATAAATATGTTGGTACCACTTTGTTTCTTCGCTACACTATTCATCGTCATCCTCACCTCCGGCAATCGTACTCATCACTTTATTCTGATTCAAATCATCTCCAGAAAGCTGCCCCACCATCTTACGATCCCGCATAACGACAAGACGGGAACAGGTACGCAGCATTTCGTCCAGTTCAGAAGAAATAAATGTCACACTCATACCCTCCGAAGCCAGCTTCAGCACCAATTTCTGAATGTCAACTTTTGTACCTACATCAATACCACGGGTTGGTTCATCCAGGATCAGATACTCCGGATGTGTAAACAGCCAGCGGGCAACAATGACCTTCTGCTGGTTTCCACCAGAAAGAGATTTGATCGGGGTATCTGCAGATGCTGTTTTAATACTCAGAAGCTTGATGTACTCGTCTGCAATCTTATTTGCTTCAGCCTTGGAAAATGGCTTAAAAAATCCTTTCAGCACCTGCTGTGCAAGAATAATATTATCCCGTACAGACAGATCTCCGACAATCCCATCTACCTTACGGTCTTCCGCCAGATATGCAATACCATTTTTCATAGCATCCAAAGGCTTGGATATTTTTACGTCTTTGCCTTTCATCTTGACCTTGCCGCCAAGTACCCGGTCGGCACCAAAGATTGCCCGGACACATTCGCTTCTACCAGAACCAAGCAAACCGGTAAAGCCATTTACCTCTCCCTTGTCTATATGGAAATCAAATGGTTTGATCCCTGCATCGCTTACCAGACCTTCTGCCTCAAATACTGGTATAGCGCCCTCTTCTCTCTCATAAGCCTGTTGCTCTCCCTTGATATCAGACATATCATCCAACTCTTTTCCAAGCATCTTGGATACAAGCTGAACACGCGGTAAATCCTTGATCTCATATTCACCAACCAGCTGCCCGTCACGCATAACTGTAATTCGGTCACATACTTCATAAACCTGATCAAGGAAATGTGTTACAAATATAATTCCTACTCCTTTAGCCTTCAGATTACGCATTAACGTAAAGAGCTTTACAACTTCCTGTTCATCCAGGGAAGAAGTCGGCTCATCCAAAATCAGCACCTTACAGTCCATGTCAACAGCACGGGCAATAGCGATCATCTGCTGAACTGCAATGGAACAGGTCTCCAGCTGCTGGGTCGCCTTTGCAGGTATATCCAGGGACTTCAGAATTTTTTCCGTATCCGAATTCATCTTTCTCCAGTTCTGTCCAAAGCCCTTTGTTCTACCGATGAACATATTTTCAGCCACTGACAGATTGGGACAAAGAGTAATCTCCTGATACACAGTGCTTATGCCCAGATTCTGCGCAGTCTGCGGCGAATGGATCGCCACTGCACCATTTGTACCATCAAGGTAGATTTCTCCTTCATCCTTTGTGTAAACTCCTGTCAGAACCTTGATCAATGTGGATTTCCCAGCACCATTTTCCCCCATCAATGCATGGATCTCACCCTTGCGCAGAGTAAAATCTACTGCCTGTAGGGCACGTACTCCCGGAAAACTCTTGTGGATATTCCTCATTTCCAGCACAACATTATCATTCATCTTCAGGTTCACCTCCCAAATTTGTCGTTTTAATAAAGAAAGTGCGGTGCAGAGATAATTTTCCTGCTGCACTGCACTTCCTCAATAATCAATATTTTTCACTTCAGATGATCAATCAACCACCAATACCATACTGCTCAATATCTGCGTCAGTAATTTCATTTGCATCGAATCCTTTTTCTTCAAGAATGATGGTTTTTTCTGTAAGAGTCTCACCAGCCTCAAGTTTTTTGATAACATCATCAATGTAGTCAGCCTGGAATGGATTACACTGTCCATCGTAGTTCCAATTCTTCTTCTTAAGCTCCTGCAGAGCCCATTTGTTGCAGTCGAATCCCATGATCACTACGTCTTTGCCAACACCGTGAGAGATGTTTGCTTTGTCAAGAGCAGCTACAGCACCCTTAGCCATATCATCGTTCTCAGCATAGATTACGTTGAATTTCTTATCAGAATCAATTACAGACTGAACGATCTGCTGTGCTTTCTCTGCGTTCCAATCAGCTGTCTGCTGTGCAACCAGATTCCACTTGTCAGTCTTAACTGCATTATCCAGAGCAGCAGAACGTCCTACCTGAGCTGCTGTTCCCATCTCACCCTGAAGATGAATGATGTTGTACTCTTTCAGTTTCTGGTTTCTCAGCCAGGTAACAGCAGTCTCACCTTCTTTTTCCATATCGGATACGATAGAAGCTACATAGAGATCTTCTTTAGCATCGATGGTACGGTCAAAGAGAATCACCTTTACGCCTTCTGTTTTTGCATCCTGTAATACAGAATCCCATCCAGCTTTGTTCGCTGCGGAAAGAAGAATGTAATTTACACCATCCTGGATATACTTCTGTGCTGCTGCGATCTGCTCATCGTTCTTATTGCTATAGAAGAAAGAAGCGTCATAGCCATTTTCCGAAGTGAACTTATCTTTCAGGTCCTTGTTGTTAGCAGTACGATAGCCAGACTCATTAGAGTCGTTGTTGATGATACCAACTTTAATTTTGCCGCCTTCATTGGTCTTGCTGCCTTCATCACTGCTGCTGTTGTCACTGCTGGAAGAATCGTTGCTTCCAGTAGTAGATCCTGCATCGTTCCCTCCACAGCCTACCATTGATAAGCCGAGGCACACTACGAGTAACAAAGAAAGAATTTTCTTTTTCATACAAAAACCTCCAGTTTTTTCTGCATTGCTGCATTATTTTTTTGTAGGGGACAGT
This sequence comes from uncultured Eubacterium sp., assembly GCA_910585745.1. Taxonomy (GTDB): domain Bacteria; phylum Bacillota; class Clostridia; order Lachnospirales; family Lachnospiraceae; genus Eubacterium_F. Next base: position 33,653 of record CAJUFM010000019.1, read on the forward strand.
TCTAAAAACTGTCTATCCCATTACTTGATGTTAATATCATAACACAACTTTAGGTGAATTTCCACAAAAATTCAGTTTTTTTTTTTACGATTTTAGTTGAATATTTTACGACCCTTCGGTATTACGGCGATTACCTCCGTTCCCTCCCCATATATACTGTCAATTTTCAAGCCATACTCCTCGCCATAATTTAACTGAAGCCTCTGGTTCACGTTTGCCAGACCAAAGCCCGAGGAGCCTCCCCGCTCAGTCTGTCCCCGGCTAATCTGGCTGCGCACATGATCCAGCTTCTCCGGCTTCATGCCGATCCCATCATCCCGGACAAAAAACAGGATCTTATCCTCTTCCTCCAGGGCAGTAACATGGATGTGCCCCACACCTCTCTTGTTTTTAATACCGTGATACAAGGCATTCTCAACCAAAGGCTGAAGGGTTAACTTCAGGATGGGATACTGCCATATCCCCCTGGGTATATTAATCTCATATTCTAAGATGTCCCGGTATCGGAATTTCTGGATCTGCAGATAACTGCGTATGTGTGTCTCTTCCTCATGAAGTGTGATATAATCCTGACCCTTACTTAATGTAGTACGGAAAAAATCCGACAGTGCGGAAACCATCTGCACCACCTGCTCGTTCTTGCCCGCCTCCGCCAGCCAGATGATGCTATCCAGTGTGTTATACAAAAAATGAGGATTGATCTGTGCCTGCAGTACTTTTAGCTCCGTCTGGCGCAGCGTGATCTGTTCCAGACGGATATGTTCTACCAGCTGCCCAATCTTCTCCACCATCTGGTTAAAGCTGGCATTGAGCACAGCTAGTTCATCTCTGCTGTCCTCCTGGGCCCGGACGTCAAAATCACCACTTCCCGCCAGCTTGGTGACGGCAGACAATCTCCGTACGGGTTCCGTAATACTGATCATGATCTTACGGCTGAACATAACCACTCCAAAAAGAATCGCCATAAATACGAATATGCTGGTACGGAGGGCAGTCAGCACGTCCGCCCGGATCCCTTCCCGAAGACCGTCCAGCTGGCTGGTCTCAAAATAGATATATTCCTGGATCCGTTCCTGGATCAGTTCTGTCAGCACACGGATATTCAGGTCCAGACGCTCCATATTTTTATCATAGGCGCCACTTACCAGCACATCTTCCTCAATCTCTTTTATGCGGTCATCCAGCGTATTCAGACATTTCAGAATCCCATTGATCTGGCTTTTGGCATACTCAGAGTCCGCGTGACGGTATAAAGACCGAAAGTCCTGACGCGCTTTCCGGATCATGGAATGGGGGGGCTCCGTCCCCGTGATTCCCTCTACACGCCCCCGGTTTACCACGATTATATACATCGTATAGTCCATCTTTTCCTTGAAATTTATACTGTAGGCATTTGCCACGCTGAAATTATCTGCCACATCATCATACCGGTTGGAAAAACGGATAACCAGAAACAGCAGATACAGGATCATGACAATAAGCGGTATCAGACATACAAGTGAAAGCATATAAAGCCGCTTCTGCAGAAGGGACCCCTTTTTTTTCCTCAATATTACCTCCCCTTTTCAAACAAATTCTATCATCATGCCCGCTGACGATATTCCTTTGGTGTGCAGTCCTGGTTCTTTTTAAACAGATAACTAAAATAGTGCGCATCTTTATACCCCACAGCATAAGCGATTTCCGCAGATTTCAGGGAAGATGTGCGCAACAGCTCTTTGGCCTTTTCCATCCTTACAAAGGTCAGGTATTCAACAAAAGTCTTTCCCATCTCCTGGCTAAAGATGCTGCTGAAATGATTGGGGCTGAGATTTACACTGGCCGCCACCGAATTCAGCGAAATATTCACATCATCATAGTGCTGTTCAATATAGCTCTTCGCCTCCTCTAAGAGGGAGTGGTATTTCTTCTGGGAAACAGCTTCCCGCAGATCTATGGCTGTAGACAGAATCTTTTTTAAATACTCTTTGTTGGATTCTACCGAGGAAAGCACCTTATTGATATCCCTGATCTCTCCACAGTGTTTTGCAAGCTCACCATTTTCATAGCCCAGTCCCTCCAGCATGGATACCGCCGTAAAATACATATCTGTGGTCACATACTGCCGGAACAGCAGCGACTGGATATTGTTTACTCCAAAACTGGAAAAATAGTCATCGACAAAATTAGTTACTTCGCTTTTTAAGCCGGTTTTTAAAAATCTCTCAGCAACCCGCCTGTCCAGCTTTCCAACTTCCAGAATCCCCAGTTCTGTTTCCTGTCCCCCAGGGGAACGCTGCACCGCCGCCCCCTCCTCTTCTGCTTGTCTGCTTTTACCGGAATCCTGCTCCTGCCCCGGTTTCGATTCCATTTGTGATTCCCTTTCTGACAAAATCAGCTGGGCCACTCTCTTGACCGCCTCAAGAAGCTTGTTTCCATCGATAGGTTTCAGCAAATATTCGGTAATCCCAATCCGGATCCCTTCCCTGGCATATTCAAATTCATCGTAACCGCTTAAAACAATGATCTTTATATCCGGCATTTCTTTCTTAACTCTCCGGCTCAGCTCCAGGCCATCCATAAATGGCATCCGGATGTCCGTGATCAATATGTCTGGTTTGGAATCCTGGATCAAAGGATATGCCAGCTCGCCATCACTGGCCTCTCCGGCAAACTCAAATCCTTCCTTTTCCCAGTCAATATTATTCCGGATCCCCTCACGCATAATTATTTCATCTTCCACCAGGAATACTTTCATCCCAAGCACCTCCTAAACCAAACTTCTCCCTCTATTTTATCGGTTTGGCACACCCTTGTCAATAAACTCTGGATTCTCCTTCCAAATAGTCCCTCCCATCAGCCCTGTGATGCGGTTTGCGCTGTCGGACTGCCACAAAAACGGTGCCAGGAAATGAATCCTGGCACCGCAAAGAATTTTTATTTTTTTATTACTGCAGCTTTGGAAAGCCCTTTTCCCTTGAATAATTTTTTATAGTATCTGAGCTTTTTCGCCGGCACCTTTATTACTGCCTTCTTGTGGATCTTTTTAAAAGCAGCTGAACCGATCTTCTTCACCTGAGATGACTTTAAGTGAACCACCTTTAACTTCCGGCACCCCTGGAATGCCTTCGTTCCTATCCTGATAACAGACTTGCCAATGGTGACACTCTTTAAGTTTTTGTTGTTAAGACAGGCCTTTGAGGCGATGCTGGTCACCTTCAGTTTTTTCCCGGAACAGGATACTTCCGCCGGGATGTTGATCTTAGAATTTGTCTTTTTACATGGTTTCACAAACTCTGCGGTCAAACTTCCCGTCACTTTATACCGCATGCCACCGGCTTCAAATAAAGTTCCTGGCTTTAACTTGTCTTTCCTTTCATCTATAATTGAAACTGTGTTTGTATCCAGGGTATTTTGACTGCCATTTCCCGTTGTGTTCTGGCTGCTTCCCACACCAGGCTGTGACACACTCTGTTTCTTCTCCACAACAACGGTCATGACTACATTTTTATTTTCCGGAAGGATCTCCACCTCTTCTTCCAGATCCAAAACAGGTTCGCCATCTACGCCAAAATGAACGATGCGCAGGAATGTATCCCTCTGGAATCCACCTCCGTCTCCCGGCCTGGCGTGGAACACATTGATCAGGTTTCCGTCCTCATCCGTCACATAGGAATTATGCCCCGGACCATGATAGATATCCTGTCCCCGGGATGACAAACCGGTTAATACCGGATAATTTGTCTTTTTCCAGGAAGCCGCATCCAAAAAGTCAACCTCATCCGACAAATCAATCTGTGTCATTCCTACACAATAGGTCTCATCCGTGGCTCCACCGGAATAGGTAAGATACAACTTATCCTCTGTCAAAATAACAAAGGGCCCCTCGTTTACAAATGTATGATTTCTCTCCCATCCATATTCGCAGGGTACGATCATAACCGGCTTGCTGGTCAGCTGCCCCGGATTCTCTGCTGTCGTCTCACCAATCCACAGATCCGCTGTTCCTCCATTTTTCCCAAAATTCCTCTGGGACCAGATCACATAGTGTCTGTCATTGTATGAAAAATGTGTCATATCGAGAGTGATGCCACCATACATCGAATTTAATACTTTCCCGTTCTGATCCAAATAGCGGCTGGGAGCTTCCCAGTCGTCATAGTTCACCGGATCACCGCCTGTACGCAGCTTCATGATCACGCTCTGTACATCCCAGCCCGTACCAATATTAGAGGCAAAAAACATATATAATTCACCATCGATCTCGTGCAGTTCGGGAGCCCAGTGCTTATCTTTGGAAACGATATTCCCCTCCGCTCCTTTTGCCTCATCGTACACCAGATGGTCCTCAGCATCATTCAGTCCCGCCACTGTATCGGATTCCCGCATGTAAAGATTCACATTGCCGCTTCCTTCTTCGTTGGTGGCAATAAAATAATATTTACCATTGAATTTTATGACGTTGGGATCTGCTCTGCCTGCAATATAAGGATAATTGCCCGCTTCTGAGATCCGGTCAGAAAGCTGTCTGACTGTTCCCTTGACTTCATAGGTTCCTTCTTTACTAAAGTCAACCTTAGCAAGATCCCCCGCATCCCAGGTCACACTCTTGTCAGCCTCAGACCCATCGGAATAATGTGCCTTCACCTTCACTCCCGATAAGTCCACCGCCTTGCCGGGCTCCGTCTGGATTGTTACATTTTCCACTTCTGTATTCACAACAGGTTTTAATTTTCTCTCAATCTTTTTTGCTTCCTCTGGCGTAACCGGAACCACATTGCCCTCAATGGCATAGGTTATCCCGGAATCCACATCCTCTTTTTTGATGGGAGTGAATTCCTCCTTTTCCTGAACCGTCTCAAAATCCACCGTCCGGTTCACATATCCTGTTCCCGTCTCCCCACTGGTCCATGTAATATAGTAGGTATCAGACACCTTGTCATATACACAAGCCGGATCCTGGACAGAATCTTCCTGACTTAATGTAAGAAGTCCCTTTTCTTCATAAGAGATAAGGTCATTAGAGGTGAAAAACAGAACTTTTCCCTTCTGATCACCAGCTTCCCCTGCCTCATCCATCCGGACTGCCAGGACTCCAAAACCCCCATCCTTCCTGCGGAAAATAAATGGCTGTTTCAAAACTTTTGTTTTTTCACCTTCATTTTTGGCAAACAGCACCCCCGTATTGTGGTTTAATGGTTCAAAAGTCTCACCATCCCCACTGTATCCCAGATGAAGACTGTCAGTCACTGCCGATTGATACATACCGTGAACCTTTCCATTTCGTTTCATGGAATCATCTTTTTCCCTGGTATATCCTAAAATATATCCAGAACCTTTCGGAAGCACCTGCACAGAAAAATCCTTTTTCTGTGTGCTGTTATCTGCCAATGTGATCTCCGCTTCCAGATTTACTTCTGTGATACTCTGTTCCGAAGCTGTGATCTTCCCCGTGGAAACATCTATGATCTCCTGATCTGCTGTCCAGCGGATCTGTACATCCCCAAGCTGCATGGGCAGATGATCCTGCTCCGACAAATAATAAGGCAGCAATAGCTGTTCTAGTACCGCCGCCTCCGATAACCCTTCGCTTCCAGCTGCCTTCATATGGTTCGGAAACATCCCCGCCGCCATGGCAATTATCAGGAGAACCGTCATGATCTGCCTGAGTTTCCTGTACATCCTTAGTCTCATTTTACCGCCCCTTTTCATCATTCTACCTCTGTAGTCATTCCTTCATGATCCAGAAATTCTTTTCTTTCATTATAAACGATTGAAAAGTGACATGCCATGATATATAATAAAAGAAAACTTGATATATAATCATATTACGCCAAAACAATGAAAAGGGGACCCTGCCGTGATCGATATAATATATGTACAATATAATACAACCCATGATAACAATTTTGTATATTATGAGGATGATCAGGAGCGGGACTGGTGGCTCCTGCTCGTGACACATACCCCCGCCTTTTTTATCATTCATGACAAAAAATACATAATGCCCCCCAAAAGCGCCATCTTATATCCCCCCAGTGTCCCGCTTCACTACGGCGGCCATGAAAGTTATTTCAAAAATGACTGGATCCGTTTTTATACCGACGAAAAATTTATCTGTGATGGAAATGTCCCCACCTGTATTCCTTTTGAGATCAAAGAGTTTAGTTTTATCCATTACTTATTTAAACAGCTTGCCTCTGAGAATTTTTTCTATAATAAATTTAAAGAGAAAACCATTTTCACCCTGTTTGAGCTGATGTTCTCCAAACTTGAAGAATCTCTTTCCTTCCGCTCAGAAAATACCCAGATCAAAAATCTGCTCTCCCTGCGCTTAGACATAAAAAATGATCCAGGTTTTGACTGGACCATTCCTTATATGGCAGATTCCCTTCATATGAGTACGGGATATCTCCACACGCTGTACCGGGACACCTTTGGCATCACCTGCATGGATGATGTCATCCAAATGCGCCTGGCACTGGCAAAAGATTTTCTACAGCACAGCTCTATCTCCATACAGACAATCTCCCAGAACTGCGGTTACAAAAATGTTGAACATTTCAGCCGCCAGTTCAAAAAGCACATCGGCCTTTCACCCAGAGAATACAGAAAACGCTTTTCCTGAAGCAGTGATGGATGACTATTTCTGGGCCAGCAGATCATTGATATGTTCCGCCATCTGGTTCAGTGCTGCAACCTGCTCGTTCATCTCTACAATATCCTTTGAATTGGTTTCTACCATCTCGTTAATATTGCAGAACTCTGCATTTTCCTGCCTAATGCTTTCAGCAATGTGTTCGTTGATCTCCACGGTATTCCGGATCACCTCGGACTGCTGGTCATGGGCCTGCCCCATAGAATTAATATTATCAATCGATGTATGCAGAACATCAATCATCTCCCGGATCCCGGAAAAAACTTCATTGAAATATTCGTTCTGCTTTTCTAACTTATCCGCATTTTCCGTGACATACATTTTCATATCTGATACATTCTGCTGCACATTTGTGATTACAGTTGACACCTGCTCCAATGATTCCTTTGTATTATTGGCCAGGTTTCCAACCTGGGTTGCAACAACGGCAAACCCCTTTCCTGCTTCACCAGCTCTTGCCGCCTCTATGGAAGCATTCAATGCCAGAAGATTTGTGGAAGAAGAAATTTCGTCAATGATATTCAGAGTCACCCCTATTTCCTCAACAGCTTCCGATAATTTCATGGCAACATGATTTGTATTGTTCATGGACTCTGAAACTTCTGAATTAATCTCTTTTAGGGAGTGCAGACGCTGCTCGTTGACTTTTGACTTCTCCAGGAGCTCCCTGGAACTATTTTCTACCTCTATAACATGTTTGCTCACAAGACCTTCCCACTGCTGCAGCTCATTGAGATTGTCAATACTTTCCTCGCTTTTTCTCCTCAAAGCCGTATTGTTGGAAAGCAGCTCTTCACTCGTTGCAGACAATTCTTCTGAGGATGAACTTTCATTTAATGTTATCGTATGAAGTACATCCACAGCATTCACTAACTGCTCAGAGAGACCTGAAACAGAATGCAGCATATTCTGAACCCGTTCATTATTTTTTTCCATTTCATCTTTTTTCGCGTTTACCAGAAAACACTGGGCGAGCCATGTAAGCAGCCATATAAAAAACAAGGACAGCACGACACAGACACATCTGTTTACCATATTGGGAACAAACAGTGCATTTCTGCCAGGAAGAAGTATATCTGCCCGTATAATCCAGGAAACGACTAAGGAAAACGCAATCTCTGCGCTTGTAACAACTACCATTCTGCTGTCCAGAAACAGCGCTGTCGCTACCGTAAATAAAAACGCAAAAGCCCAGAACTCCGACGACGGAATCATATAAAGGATAAAGTTAAACTGGGTAAACATTATAATAACAAGAAATATTTTACATTGCCTTAGTTTTTGGGGAATTACAATTTTTCCTTCATATCCAGTTTTAACAAAGAAAATCCCTATAGCAAGGTATAGTAAACAAGTAATGTCAAATATGATCAGCATCGACCAGCTTACTGTGGGAAATAAACCAATAATTTTTTCAAAAGTATATAAAATACCTGCCGCCTGACACGCCCCGGGCACTGCCAGAAGAACTATCGTATAAACTTTATTAATATAAACATCTAACGCTGTCAATCTTTTTGTATCCATTTACCTTAACCTCCTGTTATCCTAAAATTCATATAATTGTACGATGATGGCAAAACCGGCACCAATGGTACAAAATACAATTTTATTTCCTCCGCGGGCATAGGTATCCCACATACGGTTCAAACATAAGATCGGACAAGTATTCCCTGTATACCCGTACTCCTTGCCCACAAAATGGTATTTATCCTCCCCGGCTCCTAAGATCTCTAACGTCTTCATATTATAATCATCACTCAGCTAGGAAAAAATAAAATAGTCAATGTCCTTTACCTGCAGAGAATTCCGTTCCAGAACCACATGAATCTGCTTCGCCCAGTACTCCGGTAAAAAATCCATGGAAAAAGGAGTCCATTCCAGCCTTTTCTCATTGGGCTGAACGGATCTCAATGGAACTTTCGACATTCCGCATTTCGGATAAGTAACATATTGGTGATATCCCGCATCTATGTACACTTCCGTATCGATAAAACCTCTTTTCTTTTCTTCTTCCTCCGCCGAAACTGCAACACATGCCGCTGCATCTGCAAAATTTGCATAGACCACCGTATCTGACCACAACGTGATGGGAGATATACAAAAGCAGCCGATCACCAGTGCATTTTTGATATCACTATTCAGCATATATTTGTGCACGATATCAAGCCCTTGTATCATTCCTGTACAATTAGAATTAATGTCGAAGGCGACTTTTACATTTTTCAGTTTCTCTCCATATAAACCTACCAGCTTCAAAGCATTGGAAGGAGATACATATTCCGGAGTATCCGAACAAAATAATAACATATCAACGTTTTCTAAGTCAATATTATTTTTCATAACACAATTATTAATGGCATTTTGCGACATCGTAATTGCATTCTCGCCCTCTGAGATAAAATACCGTTTCCTTCTTCCCAGATGTTCCATCAGATTGTGGGCGCTCAGCCCCATTGACTCAAAGTGTTCATCCAATTCGCTGTTATAAACCTTGTTATCCGGAATATACGCTCCTGTACCTTTCATGATCACATTTCTCATAAGCATCTCTCCTTTGGCATTTACTTATATGTACCTTCCAATATAATATAACACCGTTAATCCTGTATCTTTTCTTCTTTTCTTCTTTTTAAATTTTCTTCATTATATTATATTTTCTATATAAAGTATATATTGGAGCGGCTTTTTACCATGAGAAAATATCGCATTTTTCGACATTTTTCGACATATATGAGCTGACTCAGCCAGCCGTTTATCTACATATCATAAAGGACAATCGGACTTAGATCTGTTACTGTACTGGAACACATTATCCTCCCTCGCAAACAACAATTTTTCTTTACATATAACTTCCCGACAGTCGAGTAGACAAGCGGCTCATGCCGCAAGCCCCTCACAGAACCGTGCGTGC